>NZ_QSDP01000024.1:0-64704 GCF_003463685.1 Parabacteroides sp. AM58-2XD | reverse complement strand
GAATCTTATTCCATTTTTTTACTGGTTCACTCTTTGTCTTCCTTTCTTTCAATGGTTTGACATATTACAAATCTATCTTTTTTATCTTATCGAAATTCTATCTGCCAAACTAAGGTATTTATTTAGGATACACCAAAGTATATTCGACCCCATAGGCCGAAGCATACCGGTCAGTGACCGAACAATCGTCGTAATACTGGGAGATGATCTGACAGTAGAAGGTGATACGCTCGTCAATATCTACCTCTTTCGGAAAGCGGTAAGTCATCACGAAAGTGAACAGGTCGCTACCCGAAGCCAGAAACGCGTTCTTCACCTCTTCCAGATTGATAAATATTTCTTCCGTCGTCTGCGTCACAAGATAATCACCGGCAATGTTACCAGCAATCTTCTTCGCCTGGCGACCATTTTTCTTCACACGGACAAATACTTTACGGATACTTTCCACCACATCGTCACCGCTGCGCAGATAATCGACCGACAAACGAAGCGGATAAGTGGGCGACGGCTCGAAGCAAACGGGATCTTTGGCTGCCAGCACTTCCCGGATATTCGTCTTGCTTTCCAACTCAAACTGGTCTTTCAGGTATTTCAGCTGGCGAACTTTTACCAATATCCGGCTCTGATACTCGATTTGATTCAAATAACTGATAATCTGTTTCTGGATCTCGATCAGGTTGTGGCTGCATTCGTAAAACTGAAGCCTCAGCATATCGGTAATATGCCCCAGCTCCTCATCCGTAGCAATACAGAAAAAGGCTTCCTCATTTCCGTTGATAAGTTCCTCTGTCGTCCGAATCAACGCCTCGATGCCTTCGCGCTTTTCATCGAGGCGCACCAGCTTCTGTTTCTTTATCTTATAATTGGGTTCGCTTTTAAAGGTATTATCAACATTCCGTTTCAGGTCGATCACATTGCGAAGAGTCGTGACGGCGATGTTACGCAGTGTCCGTTTGATATTCCGCAGATAGCTGTATCGTTGTGTCTCGTTGTTTTCCTGAAGAAAATAGGATATCGTATCTTTCAGATAAGTGATATGTTCATGGACGAACGAAATATTGATCTCCTCGTTCACCTCCAGTATCTGTTCGAAGAATTGCAAATAGGAATCTTCCAGTTCGAGAAACGAACCGTTCTCCCTGACGACCTCCGAATCGACCAACTTCCGGATACGTTCTTCCTTATAGTCCACCAAAGCCAGCGCATCCTCATAACGAAACGAAAGTATCTTTCGCTTCGCAAACAACTCTTTCAACAACCGTTGTTCGCGACTAAGCGTTTTGAGGAGTTCTTCTATAGAATGAAATGCAGGCATAAGGGTATGATGTTTTTAATTAATTGATCTTAATTCGTTCGATTGTACCACCATTTTCGATTGTACCACCATTTTAAGTGGTACAATTGATTAAGACGTGCCAACGTCCACGTGTTCCACCCTCACGCTTAATGTACTCTTTATTCTGTAACTCCTTTATTTCTTTCTGAACAGCCGATTTGTTTATAGTAAGTGCGTCAGATAATTCACGCACCGTAATCTTAGGGTTAGAAGATATCTGCTCTATTATTTTTTCAGTAACAGGCCTTCTGAACAAAATGACTTCACCATTCATATACCACAATTTACCGGAATGCCGGTGAATAATTTTAAGTCCGATATCAAGTTCCTCCTCCAAAACATGCTTCATATAATTAATAAACGGCTTTATTTGTCCAAACGAAGCCTTAGCACCTTCGGCTGGGATAGAGCCGACAGCCGTATCCGCTGCACTTAGAGCACGTAAATAGTTCGCTTTATCCTTTGTTTTAATTACAATCATTGGGTAATTATGACGGGAAAGAATGTAGTTCACCATCAATCTGGCTATACGACCGTTTCCGTCCTCAAAAGGGTGGATACGAATATACCGATAATGGAACACGGCTGCCAACTCTATCGGAGACATCTCTCCGGCCACTTCCGCTTTATTATACCATTGTACCAAATCATTCATTAAAGCCGGTGTTTCTTCCGGGGAAGCATATTCAAAAGACTCTCCGGTAACGGTTATTACGGAATTAGGACGAGTCTTATAACATCCGGCATGAATGACGTACGAAGTCGTTGTCCCATCAGGCAATCTGCGATAAACTGTATAATCTTCGCGTAAAAGAGTATGATGAAGTTGGCGGATAAAGGTTTCCGTCAAAGGATGAATCTTTTCTGCAGCTTCTACTTGCATCATTTTCAGGCCGACATTATGTGCTTTCATTTCTTCCAAGTCTTTCATGTTGGCTTCGCCGATCACTTTCCCAAATAGCAATAAGAGTTCTGTCTGGCCATAAGTCAGCGTATTTCCTTCCATATGATTGGAATTATAGTTGAATTCCAACATGAATTTCTGATTCAAACGAATACTGTCTTCTTCTTTCAAAGGCTGCAAAGATAACCATTCGCCATAAAGTTTCTCTATATTGTCCATAACCGTTCCTTTTTCAATCTCCTGATTCGTTCTTTCGGATACAGTTACCGGAGAATCCCCAATAGTTGAATTCGCTTGCAACTGAATTGCAAATCTAATAAAATAATCTTATTCCCCCATTGCCACCACCAGTTATTGATAATCGTCCTGCCATCTTTTCCTTTAACCCCCCAAAGCAGACGACGAAAAACAGAAAAGAGTATCCTATTGATACCGGTCAAAGACAAAGAAAGCGTACTACAGATATTCAATCTCTTCGGGAAGCTGCAGGACGGCAAGTAGGAGACAATAAAAAATATCCCCTTCAAAGATACAGGTTGTCCCTATATTAAGTATCTTTGGTGCTGAAGAAAAGATTGTCCGACGGATGTCGAACAGTTAGCCGACTCTTGTCAGACAGCTGTTCCACCTCCGTCGAACAGCTGTTTTACAGGGGTCGGACAAACCTTTTGTACCGATATAAGTAAGATTATATCGGTTATAATTGAGATTATGTCCGGAACAAGGTTGATTACAACCGGGATATCACACTTAAACAACACTGCCTATGTCAGCCACTTATAACCTATTTAAGAATCCGGGGAAGGGAGATAATCTTCATGCTCGTCAGGTAAACCAGTACACCGTGCGCATCGATGCGCTTTGCGAAGAGATTTCCCAGATCAGTTCCTTCTCTTCTTCGGATGTAAAAGGAATGCTGGAAGCAGTGAAAAGCCGGATTGCCTTTCACCTGAAATACGGGGATATCGTCGAACTGGAAGGATTGGGTACGTTCAATGCCTCCCTGAAATGTCCGTCTCTGCCCACAGAAAAACAGATCACACCTCATCTGGTGAGGTTCAACAAAGTAGTGTTCCGCTGCTCCAACGAACTGAAGAAGGAGTTGCGTTATATGAAAGTGGAACGGGCCGACGAACCAAGCCGTCTGAAAGGATACACGGAAGAGAAGCGGAAAACGAATATATTGAATTACATACAGCAGAACAACACGATCTCTACCCTCGAATGCCGTTCCATCAATGGTTGCTCGAAGTATATCGCCTTGAAAGATCTCCGGACATTGTTGGATGAGCAAAAGATTGTCCGTTTGGGGTATCGCGCCAATGCACAATATGGCCTAAAAACCAGGGAGGAATAAATATGGGAGTTATCTACAGACTGATGCTTACCCTGATCCTGTCCCTGCACCTCATCACTATATATGCAGAAAACGAAAACCCTTTCTTTTTTTCCCATCTCGGAGTTGAAGACGGGCTTTCGCAGGTATCTATTCTCAGTATATTTCAGGATTCGGAAGGATACATATGGTTCGGGACACGTAACGGAGCAAACCGTTACGATGGTTATGAATTTAAAGTATACCAGAACGAAGTAAATAACCCGGCATCGATCAGTGACAATTATATCCGTAAAATAAGTGAAGACAAAAACAAAAATATATGGATAGGGACTTCCAACGGAGTCAATTGCATCGATTACAAGACACAGCAGATTTCCCGCTTCTATCCGCAGGCCATCAATCCGCAGATAACAACGAATGCTGTCAATAACTTTCTCCGCCATGCAGACGGTGAGTTATATGCTTTCACCACGCGGAGCATATTAAAATGCAATTCTGACAAAACGGTAGAGGAAATGCCCTATCTGACAAAAATGGAATCACCGATCCATTCTATTGCACAAGATAATGCCGGAGATATTTTCATCGGAACAGAAGATAAAGGACTGTACATTTTCACTTCCGGCTGGAAGCTGAAGAAACATTATTTACCGGACAGTTCTAATAATCAGCAAACATTACCCATCAGTACAATATCGGCCTTATTACCGGGTCCCGGTAATACTGTTTTCATTGGTACCAATGAAAACGGATTGTGCCTCTACAATAAAAAGGAACAAACTTTCACCCGTTTGAACACGGATAATTCGGGGTTAAACAATAATTCAGTCCGCCATCTCACCGTATTAAGCAAGGACTCTATCTTGATTGGGACTTTCAGAGGGCTGAATATACTGAACACCCAAAACATGATTATCACTCCGATCAATATGGATATGAAGGCAAAAGGAGCACTCAGCCATTATTCCATCCATAGCATGCTGATCGACCGTGACCAGACACTATGGGTAGGGACCTACTCGGCCGGAGTCAATTATCACAGTCCCTTTTACAGGCCTGCTTCCTTTATCACCACCAACTCTTTTGCCGGTATTATTGGACAAGGACGAGAAGACAGCAACGGAAATATGTGGTTCGCAACGGAAGGAGCCGGATTACTTTACTATAATCCGCGCACCGAAGAACAAAAACTCTACCCCATCAAACCTTTACAGGCCGGAAATTATGAAATAAATATCCTTAAATCCATCTTGATACAAGGAGATTCCATTCTATGTTCCACCCACTTCGGCTCGGTCTATCTCTTTTCCATCCGGGACAAACAGTACAAAAAAATACATGATTATAAATATAATGACATCAATACATTATATATAGACAGCAAACAACGGCTGTGGATACCGACCAACACCCCTGATCAAACCGTCATGGTCGATAAAGAAAAAACAACGAGTTATTTTAATGTAAACGGTCATAAAAAACAATTCAGGGGAATGTGCCTGATTAAAGAACTGGAACCGGACGTTTTCTTATTCGGAGCAATATCCGACAGTGTTTTTGTGTACGACATGAACAAGGAAACGGCTACCGACCTTACCTCCCTGCTCCAGAACGGCGATAAGAGAAAACGGCTGGGAAGTATATCGGGAGCCTTGAAAGATGACAACCAATTCATTTGGATAGCCACTACGAAAGGAGGTCTGTTCCGCCTCGACAGCAACCTGAATCTGATACAAAACTACCAGAAAGAAAACGGGTTATCAGAAAGTTACATCAATTCACTTTCGATCGATAAAAACGGAGATATATGGGTCGTTACCGGTAAAGAATTATATAAGTTGAACCGCCCTGAAAACAAATTCGAGCTGGTAAAACCGGTCGACAGCCCGACACAGGAATACTCATTATATGCAAACAATTGTGTATCAAACGACGGTACCCTCTATTTCCCGGGGAACCAGGGTATCCTGGCCATCAACCCGCAAAAAGTATTAACAAATCCGAACAGACCTCCTGTCTATGTCACCTCACTACTGATAAACAGCCAGGAAGACCCGGAAGGCCTGCCGACTTACCAGGAGTTATTGCCTTTGCAATATAATAACAACATCACGTTAAAAGCCAGCCAGGGTAATATCACCATCCGCTATTCAGCCCTCAACTTTATCCACTCCGAGGATAATTCATATGCTTATATGATGGAAGGGGCCGACCATAACTGGCATAATATCGGTAACCGCCGGGAGGCTTACTATAGTAATCTGTCACCCGGTAAATATACCTTCCGCGTAAAAGCTGCAAACAACGATGGTGTCTGGAACCCGGAAGAAGCGGTATTACATATTACCGTAAACCCTCCTTTTTACAAAACATGGTGGGCTTATTCACTCTATCTGTGTATCTTGTCGTTAATTATTACGCTAATTATCCGCTGGCAACATCGTAAACACGAACGGGAACGAGAAGAAAAATACAGACAACTGGAACAGGAACGAATGAACGAACTGCATGAAGAGCGCATGCGGATGTTCACCAACTTTTCCCATGAGTTAAGAACTCCCCTCACATTAATCATCAATCCGCTGAACGATCTTCTCCAACGGGTCACCTTCTCACCGGAAGTAAAAGAAGCGTTGCAGATGATCAAAAAGAATACCGGACGAATGCTGCTGCTGGTAAATAACCTGATGGATATCCAAAAGTATGAGGCCGGGAAATCGATCCTGCAAAAGACACGGTTCAACTTTTCCGCTTTTATCCAGGAAATGTATCATTCGTTTGAAAGTGTAGCCCATAACCGGAATATTCAGTTCACTTTGAAAAATGAACTGCCCGAGCCTTACTTCACCTGTTATGATGAGGCGGAGATAGAGAAAGTCTTTTTCAATCTGCTATCCAACGCATTCAAATTCACGCCGGCGAACGGAAATGTCACGCTCCGTATCAAACGGATCTCCCAAGGGCAGTGCGAAACGTTGCCGATGTTTCCCGAGCAGCAATCCTCAACCCTGATCGAGCCGTCGTATCTGTTGATAGAAATCGTTGACACAGGTAAAGGATTTAATAAAAAGGAAGCAGAAAAGATATTCGAACCTTTCTACCGGGCAGAGGAAGATATACACAAACAGGTAGCAGGCACGGGTATCGGCCTCAGCCTGACCCGCTCCATCGTTCTGCAACACCAGGGATGCATCTGGACGGACAGTACCGAAGAAAAAGGTACAAACTTCCAGATCCTTTTGCCTGACACTGAGATGCAGGACATAAAGAAGGAAGAGGAAACCATAAACTCACATCCGTCTGAAATCAGCAAAAAGGTCGCCCTGCTAGTGGAAGAAACGGAAGCCCGCAATAAACAAACCGTACTACTTGTAGATGACAACCAGGAAGTTTTTGTATATTTGTTACAACCTCTTTTCATAAAGACCTAGGTGTAAATCAATTTAGAGGTACGTCTAAATCAATTTACACCTACCTCTAAATTTAATTAGACGTACCTCTGATTAAAAAATGATTGAGAGAATATCAGAGAAACATCACATTCAGTTTAAACAAAAATCGTATTAATAGTAAACAAACATGAGCATCATTTACAAACCAAGAAAGATGGTATGCACCATCCCCGGCAAAGAAAAAACAGGTTACTTTGCTGCAAAAGCGGTCTCTTCCACAATCGACCTGAACAATTTATGTTATCGCATCTCCAGTAACTGCACGATCACCTCTGCCGATGTCAAAGGAGTGATCGAAGCCCTCCTGACCCAATTCGAACTGGAGCTACTGAGCGGCAAAAATATCAGGTTCGGAGATATCGGGACGTTCAGCGCCTCAATCACCAGCGATATTGTTGAGAATAAAGAAGATTTGAAACCTCAGAAGGTCCGCATTAAGACAGTTACGTTCCTCCCGTCTACCCGGTTGAAAAATAAACTGAAAACAAAAGCCCGGTTCATGCGGTTACGCGATTTTAACAGGAAATACAATGGAGTAGACGAAGAATAAACAAAAAAATACATATCTTTGCTTCCGACAAATCAATGGTTTCGTGGATTTATTCCTAAAAAAAGCCGATGAAATATGACGAAGAACACACTAGTATTATTTCTTTTATTTTTATTTCCATATCTATTCCAATCTGCCAACAGTAAAAATACTTCCCCTTATTTTTTTACACAGATTGGGGTAGAAGATGGATTAACACAGGGTACCGTTACCAATATCTATCAGGATACGGACGGATATTTGTGGTTAGGAACCCAGGGAGGATTACACCGATATGATGGATACGAGTTCAAGGTGTTCAAAAATAATCCGACTGACTCCTGCTCATTAACAGATAACAACGTACTCGATATCGGAGAAGATAAGAATAAGAATATCTGGGTGATTACAGATAACGGCGTGCATAAAATCACACATCAAACAGGAAAAATCAAAAGATATTATGTAAAAGAGACCCGATTCATGCATTGCTGCATGCTCAGTCAAAGCGGAGACTTTTTCCTTGCCGGAGAAAAATTCATCTATCAATACAATGAGCAAGGCGATTCGCTTGTTTTTAAAGACTGGCTGTCATCCACTCCTATCGCTTCGAATATAAAAGGACTTCAGGAAGATGAAGAAGGGAATCTTTATATAGCAAGTTCATCAACCGGACTTGCAGTCCTGAACAAACAGAGGGAAGTCATACGTTTTTACCAACATGAACCGGAAAATCCGTCTTCGCTGATAAAAGGAGCGATCCGCAGATTATTTACCGACAGCCGGAAAAGGTTATGGATACTTTCCGAAACAGCCGGAATCTGCTATCTTGATAAAGAAAACGAACGGTTCGTCCATCTGAATACGGATAACTCAGCTTTAAGCAGCAATGTTGTCCGTGCAATAGCCGAAACCGATTCCAACACCTTATTGCTCGGAACCTTTTCCGGACTGAACAGGGTAGATATGCAGACATTAAAAGTCACTCCCTATAAATTCAATCCGGATGAACCCGGTACATTAAGCTATTATTCCATACACAGTCTCCTGAAAGATAATACAGGTGCATTATGGGTAGGAACCTGGAAGGGACTGAATTATTACAGCCCGGTCAGAACACAGTTTTACCGGATCACGCCCCGTGAATTTACCGGATTATTAGGAATGGGCAAAGAAGACAGTGACGGAAATATCTGGTTCGCAACTGAAGGAGCCGGACTTTTTTGCTATAATCCAAACACGCAAAGCCAGCAATTTTATCCTAAAAAGTCTCCTTACAAAAACAATTACAATTCAAACATCTTTAAATCACTACTTATAAAAGGCGACAGCATTATCTGTGCTACGAATCTGGGATCCGTTTATCTGTTTTCACGTAAACGGAAAGATTATCGCCTACTCTATGATTACCAGTATGGAGATATTTATACTCTACTGAATGACAGTAAAGACAGACTATGGATCCCGACAAATTCCAAAACAGGATTAGTGCTTATCGATAAAGGCGAACAGATCAATCAGTTCAAAGTAGACGGAAAAAGCAGAAAATTCTTTTTTGTTACAGCAATAAAAGAAATAGAGCCGGATGTTTTTATTATGGGTACACTCAGCCAGGGACTCCATAAATATGATATGAAGAAAGAGACACTTAAAACGATCTCTTCGGCAGAACTGAACCTACCCGAAAACGTGAAGCCGGGAACTGTCAGTACGATCCTGACCGATTCATTACAAAATATATGGGTTTCATTTTTTGGCTATGGCATCTTTCGTTTTGACCGCGACCTCAACCTGATCAAACATTATACAGTTGAAGACGGTGTAACAGATGGCTATATCTATTCAATGGTAAGCGACCGGAACCAATCTTTATGGGCATTATCCGAAAATGATTTATATTGTTATAATGCAGAAAAAGATTGCTTTGCTCCCATCCGTAACGAAAGCCACCGGGCATTGGAATTTACGTTACATGCAGGAACGACCGACACAAAAGGTACTCTTTACTTTCCCGGAAATAAAGGCATATTATGTTTTACCCATCCCGGATGGAGAAAAACACTTATATCCCTCCCGTATATCTGACAAGCCTATCCATAAATAATAATCCGGTAGAATTAGGGGACACTCAATCCCTCCGGTTAAAAGCGGATGAAACCAATATAGCAATCGGATATACGGCTCCAGACTTTATCTCACCTAAACAAAATCAATATGCCTATCAAATGGAAGGGGTAGAAAAGGAGTGGAACTATGTAAGGGGCAGAAGGGTCGCTTATTATAGTAATCTCTCCCCTGGTACTTACAATTTCAAAGTAAAGGTCTCAAACAGTGTAAATTTGTGGAATCCACAGGAAGCTTCCCTAAGCATCACAGTCACCCCTCCCCTTTACAAAACATGGTGGGCTTACATCTTGTATATCATCACAATAGGTACTATTATATGGAAGTTTATATACCATCAGAAAGTACGTCACGAACTGGAAAGCAGTATCCGCTTCAAACAGCTGGAACAGGAAAAAATGAAGGAATTACACGAGGAACGTATGAGATTATTTACCAACTTCTCACACGAACTACGCACTCCTTTAACACTTATCATCAATCCGCTCGAGGATATGTTGCGCCATAGTTCCTTCTCTACGGAAGTCAAAAACACGTTGCAACTCATGCGTAAAAACACACAACGTCTGCTCTTACTCGTTAATAATCTGATGGATGTGCAAAAATATGACTCACAGAAAATGGTACTTCAAAAAGAAAAATTCGATCTATCCGTGTTCGTTCAGGAGTTATATGAGTTATTCGTCCCGGTAGCAAAAAACAGGAATATCACTTTTACCCGGAAAAATGAATTGCCGGTAGATTATTGTGTTTATTATGATCGTCAAGAAATTGAAAAAGTGCTGTTTAACTTACTTTCAAACGCCTTTAAGTTCACCCCGGAAAAGGGAACAATTGAAATTATATTGTCTGTACTTTCAAGCGAAAATGACATAGTTCGTGTGAAACTATGTCAAAATCGGCATCTATCAGAAGACTACTATTTACACATACAAGTATCTGATAATGGGGAAGGTATCACATCTGAAGATATTGAAAAAATCTTCCAGCCATTCTACCGATCTTCACAAGATTTACATCATCAGATTGCAGGTTCGGGTATCGGACTTAGTTTAGCACGTTTCATAGTAGAACAACATAGTGGAATAATCTGGGCGGAAAACATAGTACCAACCGGAACATGCATGCATGTTTTACTTCCTCTCCCCGAAAAGCCAGTAAGTAATCCGGTCAAACAGACAGAATCCTCCCCCCTGATGAATGTGCAGGAGTTTATTCCTTCCGAAAAAAAAGAAACACCGGTTATCTCACAAACATTGCTTTTAGTAGAAGATAATAAAGATGTGCTGGATTATCTGGAAAAACAATTTGAAAATGAATATAAGGTGCTGAAAGCAGAAAACGGAAAAGAGGCACTTACACAAATAGCCATAAAAATACCCGAACTGATTGTCAGTGATGTCATGATGCCCGAAATGGACGGACTTGAACTGTGCCGTCGGATCAAGCAAAATCCGCAAACAGCCCATATACCGGTCATTCTATTAACAGCCAAAACAATGCCTTCGCAAATCACCGAAGGATATAATGCCGGAGCTGACGATTATATCATAAAGCCATTCGATATAGGCCTATTGCAGACACGTGTGCGGAATTTGCTGACTTCACGAATACAGATACGGAAAAAATATGAGAAAAAGATCGATCTGAATGAACTCGGAGTCAAAACATCTCCGCTTGACGAAGAGTTCCTGAAACAATATACAAATATTGTGAAAGCAAATTTCTCCAACCCGAAACTCGATATCGATATGATCTGCAAAGAAATCGGTATGAGCCGCGCAAACTTCTACCGAAAAGCGAAAACACTTACTTCCCTCTCTCCGGCTGAGATGATCAAAAATCTGCGTCTAGAAGCGGCAGCCCAGATGTTGCGTGAAACAGATTTAAGTGTCAGTGAAATTTTGGAAAAAGTAGCATTCAGCAGTAGCGGATATTTTGCCTCCTGCTTTAAACAAGTCTACGGAATGCCTCCAAAGGAATACCGAAAAGTTAATTCGACAGGAAAATCAATGAGTTGACACAAATCTTACCATCATTGATATGAAATTAACCTTTCATGTAGGATAATACGGACAATTTTGCCCTCGAGTTAATTAATAAGAGTTAACCATTCATTAATATTATTCTATATGAAGAACAAAGTTTTAATTATGCTGATGGGCTTTTTCCTTTTTGCCCATCAATTGTTCGCCCAGGACGTAAGTGTGTCCGGTAACGTAAAAGATGAAAAAGGAGAAGCTTTGATTGGGGTTTCCATCCAAATAAAAGGAACCCCCACTGGTAACATCACCGATATAGACGGTAACTTTACGCTTTCGTCTGTGCCCGCAAACGGCGAGTTGGTATTCTCTTACATGGGTTACGAAACCCAGACTATTCCGGTAAAAGGAAAATCAGTTATTAATGTAGTATTGAAAGAAGACTCACAGGCCCTCGATGAAGTGGTCGTAGTCGGTTTCGGTACACAAAAGAAAGTTAATTTAACTGGCGCTGTCGCTTCAGTCGGTGCTGAAGTATTGGAAAACAAACCGGTAGCCAATGTCGGTCAGGCATTACAGGGGGTTGTTCCCAACTTGAACGTGTCGGCAACGAATGCATCACCAAATGCAACTCCTTCTTTTAATGTACGTGGTGGTACGTCTATCGGTTTAAAAGAAGGTAAAACAAACGAATGGGAAGTCAAGAACGGTAGCCCGTTGATCATAATCGATGGTATTCAAGTGGATGCTGATTATCTAAACCTGATGAACCCTAGCGATATTGAAAACATTTCTGTATTGAAAGATGCTTCTGCTTCTGCTATTTACGGTGCACGTGCGACTTACGGTGTTATGTTGATCACGACAAAATCCGGAAAAAACGATTCCAAAGCGACTGTTACATATAACATGAGCCTGCAATGGAACACTCCATCGCATACGCCGGACATTCTGAATTCTTATACCCACCAATTAGCAGCCAACAAACAAACTGAAATGACAGGAGGAACAGTGACTCCTTGGATGGAAACATTATTAGCTGCCAAAAAGAAATACATAGAAAATCCCAGTCCTGAAAATGCATGGATCTACAATGAAGGAAGTACAACCAATATAACATGGGTTGCCAATATGAATCCATACGAAATAGGAGTAAAAGACTGGACTCCTCTGCAACGTCATAATTTGTCGATCAGTGGCGGATCTACAAAAACACGCTATTATATATCTTTAGGATATCAACGCCAAGAAGGTATGTACAAAATCAACACGGATATTCAAAATAGATACAACATCAACATGAACTTAAACTCCAAAATCACAGACTGGTTTGATGTT
Organism: Parabacteroides sp. AM58-2XD; assembly: GCF_003463685.1. Lineage (NCBI taxonomy): Bacteria > Pseudomonadati > Bacteroidota > Bacteroidia > Bacteroidales > Tannerellaceae > Parabacteroides > Parabacteroides sp. AM58-2XD. The sequence goes on along the minus strand of NZ_QSDP01000024.1, from coordinate 51,700 downwards.
GCTTCTAAAATATCGTTCAACACAAACAACTACAACGAACCATACATGAACCCGCAAAAAGGTAGTGTATGGAGTGCCATGAAAAACGAACCGGGACGAAATATAAATATGCCCATCATGACAGGCCCTAACGATCCGATACCCGACGCTTATACGGATAATATTCTAGGATGGCTGGCATACGGAGCCACACAGGAAACCAAAAAGACAAACACAGTATTCAGTGTGACTCCAACAATCACTTTCTGTCCAGAATTTAACATAAAGGCCGAGCTCTCTTATCGCCCGACAGAATACTTCCAGAAACGATTCATCCCTGTCCGCAACTATGTAGTAGATGCATGGCGTACGGTTAATACACATACATCACCTTCCAGCGTAAGGGAAGAAACCAGGCATTCGGATTACTATACAATCAATGCCTATGCCAATTTCAATAAATCTTTCGGCAAACATAATGTTTCAGCCATTGCCGGTTTCAACCAGGAATGGTATAAATACCGTATGAATTGGGGAGAAGCAGAAGAAGTCATCACCAATGACCTGCCGACTATCGGTATGACCAGTGGTACCCAATATGCAAGTGACGCTTTTGAACATTGGGCCATCCGGGGTGCTTTTGTCCGTGCCAATTATGACTATCTGGGACGTTACCTGTTTGAATTCAGCGGGCGTTACGATGGTACTTCCCGTTTTGGTAAAGATACCCGTTTCCAGTTCTTTCCATCTTTCTCGGCAGGTTGGAGAATTTCGGAAGAACAATTCATGAAAAATACACATAGCTGGCTGGATAACTTGAAGATCCGCGGTTCATGGGGTTCATTGGGTAACCAAAATGTAGCTAACTATGCATACATTGCCAGTTACGGAGCAGCAAACTACATTTCATGGGTAATGGACGGCGAACAACTAAAAGGGATGAATCCGACTGGACTTATCGCCAGAGATTTAACGTGGGAAACAGCCAAAACACTCGATTTCGGAGTTGATATAACAACTTTAAACGGTCGGTTGGATGCCACTTTTGATTGGTATACACGCCGCACAACCGATATTTTGATGAACGGGACTAAATTGCCGGCTGTTTTAGGTGCTACTGTCCCCAAGCGTAATACGGGCGAATTAAAAACGAACGGCTGGGAATTAAGCCTGAAATGGAAAGACCGGTTAAACAACGGCATACGTTACGATGTTGGTTTCGTATTATCAGACTACCAGTCGGAAGTCATTCATTTCTCCGGCAACCCCAACTCTTTGCTGTCCACCCTGTACGACGGAATGAAAATGGGAGAAATCTGGGGGTATGAAACCGTTGGCATATTGCAGGAAAACGACTTCACTATCGATGAAAACGGTAAATATATTTTAAACGGCCCTTCTCAAAATAAAATTGCCGGTAGCTGGTATCCGGGTGATATAAGATATGCCGATCTGAATAACGACGATGAAATCTCAACCGGAGATAATACACTTGAAAACCCTGGCGACCGTAAAATCATAGGAAACTCCACACCGCGTTTCCAATATGGTATTACCGGTAATATTTCTTGGAAAAACTTCGATTTGAATATCTTCTTCCAAGGAATTGGGAAAAAAGATGTATGGATCAGCGATAATGCCTTCTGGGGTGGTTCCAGTTCTGCCGGTAACTGGGAGATGTTGAACAACTCATGGACTCCGGAACGTACTAATGCCAAATATCCGATGTATGCCGGACGAGGACAGAACCAACAAGTTCAAACAGGCTACCTGTTTAACGGGGCTTATCTTCGCTTGAAGACATTGGCATTGGGTTATACCCTGCCTAAAGCATGGACCAATAAAGCGAAATTGTCAACCGTACGTTTAAGCCTTTCGGGTTACAACCTGTTTGAAATCACACAGATACCGGATACTTTCGACCCGGATCAGATATCATCAGCTTATCCGATGATGCGCTCCGTAGCTTTCGGTCTGCAAGTTGGTTTCTAATTAATAACAGCTATCAAATATATTATAAAAATTATCGATTATGAAATTCAGTTTTAAGAAATACATATTTGCACTAGGTCTCACTTCAATGCTGTTACCGAGTTGCAACAACGATTTCATGGAGCGTTATCCGCTGGATGAAATCACTGACGAAAGTTTCTGGAAAACAGAAACTGACCTCAAATTAATGTTAAACAGTCTTTATCCGCTATACATCATCGGTCATGGAAGTGGTTGGTCAGATAGCAAAACACCGGTATTGAACGTTGTTGGTAGCCCGTTAATGTATGGTGATGTGTATTCAGACAATTGTGTAAAAACAGGAAATGAATTCAGAAGCATGGCCGGTGAACTTGTTGTACCGACAGGGGCAAGTAAAGACAACGGATGGAACTGGGAAAACCTACGAAAAATAAATTTCTTTTTGGCTCGCTACGAACGCGCCGACCTTAGCCAAGAGAAAAAAAACGCGTATGGCGGAGAAGCTTATTTCTTCAAAGCATGGGAATATTACCAAAAAGTACTCTTTTTCGGTGACGTACCCTGGTTGACATACGATCTGACCGAAGCTTCCGAAGAATTATACGCACCGCGTACCCCACGTACCGAAGTGATGGACTCTGTCCTTATGTGCATCAACAAAGCAGTTGAATGGTTGCCGGAAAAAGCAAATCAAGATTCTGAACGCTTAAATAAAGACCAAGCAAACTTCCTGAAAGCACGCATCTGTTTGTTCGAAGGTACATTCCGCAAATACCATACGGAGTTAGGCCTACAAAACAGTGCCAACAAATATTTGGAAGAAGCCGTTAAAGCTTGTGAAGCCTTATTAGGTAAATATGCTCTTTACAAAAACGGAGAAGAAACCTACTGGAAAATGTTTGCAACAACAGATTTATCCGGAAATCCGGAAGTTATACTGGCACGTAACTATTTAGAAAACAAAGTAGGTCATGCCGCACAACGCTATTACCAACAAAACAATTCAAACCGTCAATCCATGGGAGCTTCCCGTGGACTTGTCGACGAATACTTGTGTATCGACGGTCGTCCTATCTATATTAGCGGAAATGAAGGAAACTACGAAAAGAATCCGAATTTCTTAGGATATGGAAAATGGACAGAACTGGAAAACCGTGACCCGCGCCTGACACAAACCATTTGTCGACCGGGAGAACACGTAACGATTTACCAAAGTGGCGTTGTTGATAAAGAGAAGAACGGTATTACGTACCCAGGATTGAATTACACCAGTAGCGGTTCTACTGTAACAGGCTATCGCGTTATCAAACACTGGATGGGAGATAAAGTGGAAGAAGACCGTACAACAAAGGGTATCCAGGCTGCTATCGAGTTCCGTTACGCCGAACTGCTGCTGATATATGCGGAAGCAAAATACGAACTGAACGGGACATTATCTCAATCTGACGTTGACTTGACAATTAATGCGCTTCGTGAACGTGCAGGATTTGATTTCAACAAATACCCGACAGCTAAACTAATCGTCGGTCAAGAACCTGCAGACCCACGCTTGGATAAGATCTATACAAGCAAACTGGATTATACCGTTTCTCCGTTGTTGCGCGAAATCCGCCGCGAACGCCGTATTGAAATGGCTATCGAAAACCGTCGTTATGAAGACTTGATGCGTTGGAAAGCCGGTAAACTACTGACTGTTCCTTTCCGTGGTATGCATTTCACCTCTGTACAGGACTTATACGATGGGTCACATACATCTAAACCGGAAACTGCAGTAAAAGTAGAACTCGGTAAAACAGTTTTCGCAGATCAGGACGGTTTCATCATCTGCTACCCCAAAAGCCCGTATGCAAATACAATAAAAGGAACACTACCTTGGGATGACTACCGCTACTACTGGCCTATCCCGAAAGAAGAATTGGTTATGAACGAAAACTTAGTTCAAAACAAAGGTTGGGAAGACAAATAATTTTGATACCTACTTAATATTGTAAAGAGGCTATCCGATAATTCGGATGGCCTCTTTTCTCTTCTGAAAAAACATATGCCTTTTCCACCCTCATTTCCTCCTTCCGAGATAATAGTGATCGCATTTGATACAATTTTATATGTTCCCGTACACAATTTAGGCATACATTTGTTTTGTACAATTGAAATAGAATAACTTTAACATATCATGAACATGAAATATAAAGCATATTTATGCTCTTTCCTGTTAACCTTCCCTATTCTGGGTAAGGCTTCAGTCGAAGCTGATTCGTTGCGTCAGGTACAAATAAGCAGGCTGCAAGAGCAAGTCAACTGGGTAAACCCGGAAGCTATACGCGCTTATCTGGACGATACAAAATTATCCTTGGGAGACAAAGCAACCGGACTCTATCAAAAGCTGGAAGAACTGGAAACGCTACTTCCCCGGGTAAACCGGCATTTATCTGAAGACACCACCCGGCAGACCATTGTCGAAGCAGAAAAACTGCTCGCCCTCAAACGGGAAATCATACTGGCTAATCCGCTGCTCGACATAGACAAAATCCTGATAGCCCGTTATCGCCTGGGGAATAAGGCACGCAAAGCGATGGGACCGTCGCTCGGGACCTCCATTGCCAACTATAATTCTTTATTTTCCAGCCGCCGGAAAGGATATAATGCAGAAATCAGCCAGCTTTCAAATCTTCGCGGGGATATTCAAAGTAAAACGATCTATAAGCCGGAAGCGGATGTGCCCATCTCAGATATACAACTGCATTGGGATGCAGACCGGCTGTTGTTCTCCTCCCTTAATGAGAACCGCCAGTGGCAAATCTATGAAATAAACACAGACGGAACGGGCCTGCATCAAAAGTAGTTGCCGACGAACCGGACCTCGAATTTTGCGACGCCAACTACCTGCCGGACGGCAAAGTGGTGGCCACCTGTAATATCGGTTATAACGGTGTCCCTTGCGTACATGGGGACGATGTCGTTGCCAACCTCGTTTCCTACGATCCGGAAACAAAAAATATCCATCGCCTGACATTCGACCAGGACGGAAACTGGGCGCCGATCGTCATTCCGAATGGCCGCCTAATGTACACCCGCTGGGAATATACCGACCTGACACATTATTTCTCCCGCATTGTTATGCACATGAATCCGGACGGGACAGAAAACAAAGCACTCTACGGAAGCGGTTCCTATTTCCCGAACAGTACGTTCGACATGAAGCCGCTCTCCAAATACAACAGCCGTTTTGTCGGTATCATCTCCGGCCATCACGGAACAGCCCGTTCAGGCCGGCTGATTATTTTTGATCCGGCCAAAAGCCGTAAAGAAGAAAAAGGAATGGTCCAGGAATTACCTTTCAGCAAACGCCCGATCGTCCCGATCATCAAAGACGAACTGGTGGAAGGTGTATGGCCACAGTTCATGAAGCCTTATCCTTTGAATGAAAAATATTTCCTGGTGGCCTGCAAACCCGGCCCCGACGCACTTTGGGGAATCTATCTGGTGGATATATTCGATAATCTTACCCTGATCACCGAGCAGGAAGGCGAAGGCCTCACCGCCCCTATCCCATTGAAAAAAACGGAAACACCTCCTATCATCCCGTCGAAAATCAAACCGGAAGAGAAAGAGGCTACCGTATTTATACAGGACATCTATGAAGGTGAAGGCACGCAAGGCGTCCCGCGGGGAACAATCAAATCGCTCCGCATCTTCGCCTACGAATATGCCTATATCCTCGCCCCTTCCGACCATGATGCACAGGGTATTCAGAGCGGATGGGATATTAAACGTATTCTCGGTACCGTACCTGTCGAAGAAGACGGTTCCGTCATGTTCAAGATACCGGCCAACACACCTGTCTCTATCCAGCCGCTGGATAAAAACGGGGCCGCTATCCAATGGATGCGAAGCTGGCTGACCGGTATGCCCGGCGAGATTGTCTCCTGTACGGGTTGCCATGAAGATCAGAACACGATCGCCATGCCTAAACGCACAATCGCCTCCACTATCCTCCCGCATAAACTGGAAATGCCCGAAGGAGGCGTCCGCCCGTTCACCTTCCGCCTGGAAGTACAACCGGTACTGGACCGCAACTGCGTATCCTGCCACAACGGAACCATCGCCCAGCCGGATTTCCGGAAAGACCAGATGGTCACCTATAAACGTGGCGTCCTGACAAAGCTGGAACGCCATTACGACCAGAGTTATCTGAACCTCCACCCCTACGTGTACCGCCAAGGACCGGAATCGGATATCTATGTGCTTCGCCCTTACGAATATTATGCGAACAACAGCGAACTGATCCGTATCCTGCAAGCAGGTCACCACGGAGTGAAAATACCGGCAAAAGACATGCAGACCTTATACACCTGGATCGACCTGAATGCCCCCTATTTCGGAGCATTCACCCAGCTGGACCTGAAAAAGGAAGCTCCCCAAAACCAGGTAGAACGCCGCATGGAACTGTCAGAGAAGTACAGTGGCGTACGTGTCGACTGGCAACAGGAGATTAAGGATTATGCAGCATGGCTAAAAAATAAGGAGAACAACGAAACAGACGGTACTACCGGAGCGACTTCGTCAACCGAAGCCAACGCAGGTACAACCAAGGATAGAAAGAAAGCAAAAACAATTAAAGTCAAAGGTTTCCCGTTCAGCCAGGAAGAGGCCGTAAAGAAACAGGCCGAAGCCTCCAAGTCCCCACATCAGCTAACTGTTGCTCCGGGTATCACACTGGATATGGTCTGGATTCCAGCCGGTACTTTTGCGATGGGTGACAATAACGATCCGTCTGCCTCACCTGCCTTCAAACACAGGTTAAGGAAGGTTTCTGGATGAGCACCACCGAAATCACGAACGAACAATTCGGCGCCCTGTTCCCCGAACATGATAGCCGGTATATCGGTCAGACCTGGAAAGATCATACGACTCCCGGTTATGCCGCCAATTTACCGAAACAGCCGGTAATCCGTGTGAGTTGGGAAGAAGCGAACGACTTCTGTAAAAAGCTGGGAGAGAAAAATCAATGCCGTATCGCCCTTCCGACAGAGACACAATGGGAATGGGCCGCCCGTGCAGGATCGGCCGGTGACTTCTGGTTCGGTGACCGTAAAGCAGACTTCGGCATCTACGAAAACCTGGCAGACAGTACGACTGTCGACCTGGCCGTCACCGGTGTAAATCCCAAACCGATGCGTCCCAACGATCCGATGCGCCAGTTCTGGGACTTCCTGCCGAAAGAGTTGGGAGTCAACGACCACCATCTGATATCGGCCGATGTTGCTTCCATGAAACCGAATCCCTGGGGATTATACGACATGAACGGAAACGTAGCGGAATGGACCCGTTCCGATTACCTCCCCTATCCTCTCAAAGAGAAAACGGAAAAGGTCAAACCGGAACAGAAAGTCGTACGCGGAGGCTCCTGGCGTGAACGCCCGAAGTACTCAACATCGGCCATCCGCAAGGCTTATTATCCGTGGCAACGCCCGTTCAATGTAGGGTTCAGGGTTATTGTAGAAGAGTAGAGTCAATCATATCACCTCCAAATAGCTTCTTCCGTTCCCGGCACGGTTCACACGAATCTGTACCGGGATACGTTCCGTCATCTCCTGTACATGTGAGATTACTCCGATCTTGCGGCCTTGTGTACGGAGGCTTTCCAGAGCATCCATGGCAATCCGGAGGGTATCGGCATCCAATGAGCCGAACCCTTCGTCAATGAAAAGGCTTTCTACCTTCATCCGGTTGGAAGACAGGGAAGACAATCCGAGCGCCAATGCCAGCGAAACCAGGAAAGATTCGCCTCCCGACAAACTGTGCACCGTACGCACCTCGTCGCACATATCACGGTCGATAACCTGTAAAGCCAGCGTTTCAGGCACCCGTTCCAACCGGTAACGGCGGCTCAGGTCACGCAACTGCACATTTGCATAACTTAGCAATACATCCAACGTATACCCCTGAGCGATACGGCGGAACTTGGCACCATCGGCCGAACCTGCCAGGTCATTCAGTTTCGCCCAACGTTCACTCTGCTTACGGCAGGCTTCGAGTTCTTCCTGCTGACTGGCTATCTTCCGTTTGTTCTCGGATTGGGTACGGAGCCGGAAGGCATATTCATTCTTTTCCTGGGTGATACGGGGAAGAAGAAGTTCCAGCACCTCCCCTTCATGAGTCCGATTCCAGGATTCTGACCAGTCGGACAAAGCCTTTTGGCGAACCAATAAATCTTCCGACGCTTTTTCCAGGTCGCGGGCAATCTGATCGGAGATACCCCGCAGCTGGTCGGCAACACCCGACTGCTCCGTCTGAACGGCTTGCAGGCGTTTCAGGCGCTCTTTCAGTTCCTCTTTACGACGGTTGTAATCCTGTTCAACCAGGTCGGCTGGCTTACCGGAAAGCAGTTTAGAACGTTCGACCTGGAGCGCGGTAAGTTCAGAACGGTTCTTGTCGTGACGCAGGGTAGCCTCTTCTACTTCTTTAGTCAGCGAAGGGAGGAAAGAGGCGTACGATTCGCATTCGGCCTTAAGTGCACTCTGCTCCCGTTGCAGTTGTTGCAGCTTTTCCGTATTTTCATGCCACTGGCGGGCAAAGGTGGTTAAGGTATCCCGGAAAGAGTCCGGGTCCTGTTGCCAGGCTTTTTGCCATTCGTCATTCCCGAAAAGGCGGTTGGCGGCGGAGAGGGACTTCTCCAGCGTCTCGCGGCTTTCCACACGAATCGCTTCTTCACGGGTTATCTGCGTCTCAGCCAGTTTCTGGCGTCCCTGAATATCCGTGCGGGATTGTTCAGCTTCCGTCAGTTCCTTATGCAGTTGCAGAAGTTGCCGGCGAAGCTGGTTCAGTTGCTTTTCGCCGGTGGCATAAGACGTTTTACGTTCGGCTAACTGCTGAAGTTGCAATGTAAGCGCAGCAATAAGTTTCGGCATTTCAGAGGCAACCGAATGAGTGACGGCCGGATGCTCCGTGCTGCCGCATACCGGACAGGGGCTGCCTTCTTGTAGTTTCTTCCTCAGTTCCATAATATCACCGCTGGCCGTTTGCCGAGCCTGCTCAACCAACAGGTTCTCACGTTCCACACGAACCGATTCTATCTGTTTGTCAAGGAACTCTATATCTTGCTGCTTCAACTCCTGTTCGAGCTTACTGATGTCCTCCTCCGTCTTCCGGAGAGCAGCCTGTTTATTTCCGGCTGTGCGCTGAACGGTTTCCAACTGAACAATCAGGCGGGCGGCCGTCTGTTTAACAGTCTCTATCGTTTTACCTGATTTTTCCATTGCCTGACGGGCACCGGCAGCAGTATCTAAATGCAGCAACAGAGCGGAAAGCTGTTCTGCAATACTTTCTTTACGTTCATAACGCTTCCGCCAGTCGGTCAAGTGGGCAATCTCGGCCAGGCTTTGTTGTTGTCGGGTCCGGGCGGCTTTCAACTTATCCTCTCCCTCCTTCTGCCGGCGGAGTACTTCCCGCAGGCGGGTTTCCGTTTCTTTCACCGAACGGGTTACCTCATCGAGGCGCACGTCCAGTTTACGGGCTTGCTGCAACTCCTGCTGCAAGGCTTTGAAGTCTGCTTCGGAGCGTTGTTCATCCTGAATACCCTGTTCGTACTCTTTACGGGCGGTATTCAATAGTTCCGTAGCCCGGAGCAGTTTGGCGGCAGCCTCTTTCTGCTGAACCTGCCGGGATTCTATCTGCTGTCCGGTAGATTTAACGGCCTCCTGCAAAGCCTGTTGTTCTGCTTTTGCCTTTTCCAGGGCGAACAAAACGGTTTCCGACTCTTTCAGCCGGGTTTGCAGTTCCTGTTCCGCTTCTTCCGTCAATAATTCGATTCCCTGGATGCGGGCCTGTACCTTATCGTAAGCCTCTTTGGCGACGGCATTCTTTTCAAAAATCAGGCGGGAGATGGAAGAATAAAGTTCCGTGCCTGTCAGCTTTTCAAGCAGCGACGCTTTTTCTCCCTGCTCCGCTTTCAGGAAAGTGGAGAAATCGTTTTGCGCCAGCAGGACGGAACGGGTAAACTGTTCAAAGGTCAGGCCAATCAGTTCTACCGTACGCGCCTGCAATTCCGAACGGGTTCCCTGCTCTTCTTCTTCCTTATCTATATTATATAAGGTAACGCGGGGACTCTGCAAACGTCCGTTTTCCTTGTCGCGGGCACGTCCTACCGACCAGCGCGAACGGTAACGGTGACCGTTCAACGCCAGAAAGTCGACTTCCGCATATCCCGAAGCCGTTCCTCTTCGTAACAGGAAACGGGGGTCGCTCTGGGGAAGCACCTCCTCATTCACATCCCGCAGTCTCACATTATTCTCTTTTGCCTGGTCCGTACGCGGCGTACGGGCAAATAAAGCCAGGCACATGGCATCCAATATCGTAGACTTCCCGGCTCCCGTCGGTCCCGAAATGGCAAAGATTCCGGCAGACAACAAGGGTTCGGCCGTAAAATCAACGTCAAAATCTCCTTCCAGCGAGGCCAGGTTACGGCCCCGTATCGCTAATATCTTCATAAAGAAACCTCCCGCATTACATCGTTGAACAATGATTCGATATCTTCCGGCAACTCGCCGCCATACTTACTGGTAAAGGCATGTTTCAGCATATCCAGCGGGGCGATACGTTGCAGGTCGTTGTAAGACAACGGACGGACCGTATCCGCCTCCTCCCGTTTCGGATAAGACGGGACGATAGAAGTCAGGCGGACCGCTTTATCAGCCAGCGCCTCTTCTACACGGTGGCGGAATCCCGGGTCGGGCTCCGTCAGCAAAACACGCACCTCCACATACGGCCAACGGGCCGGTTCGTCGCCCTCTTCCTGATTAGCAACAGGCAGTCCGGCAAGCTGTTCAACCACCTCCTCCGGCGATGCAGGCTGCTCCGGAATCCGGTGCAAGGTGGCAAACAAAGGGACAGGCAGCGGTTCGACATCCGACAGGCATCCGTTTTCCACCGTAACGGCAACGACCTGGTGACGGTAGTTCGTTTCCGAAAAAGACATCGGCAGCGGACTACCGGAATAGCGCAGGTTCTCCCTGCCTCCTATCCGCTGCGCTTTATGGATATGCCCGAGCGCCGTATAAGCCAGCCCTTCATCGAACGTATCGGAAGAGACGGATTCCAGACCGCCCATAATGATGCGCTCGCTACGGTCGTCGTCCGACAGTTCGGCCCCGGTAGCATGCAGATGCCCCATGGCGACCAATGCCTCACCGGGCTGCCGCCGGGCATCGGCGAAATCATAGAGCTGGCGGTACATGCGGTTTATGCCGGCTATATATGTATCATGCCCCTCCTCCGGAGCCGGATAATCTCCCTGACGCAGATAAGGAACGGCGAGACACCAGCCTTCCCGCTTTTTCTCCTTATTATATAAAGGTATCACCAGGGAATCGAAGTCAATCTCTCCGCTTTCCGTCCGCCGGATAATCCCGACAATGGAGGTATTCAACTCTTCCAGCAAAGGAATCGGAGATTCCAGCCGCGCAGCCGAATCATGGTTGCCGGCAACGACAATAACCTGCAAATGCGGATTGCGCCGGTTCGCCTCTTTCAGGAAATGAAAGAAACGGTGTTGCGCCGAAGCGGACGGGTTGGCAACATCGAACACATCACCGGCAATCAACAGGACATCTGTCTGCTGCTCCGCCAGGGTATCCACCAGCCAGTTCAGAAAGGCATCGTGTTCTTCCTCCCGGTCGTAACCGAAGAAAGTCTGGCCGAGATGCCAGTCGGCAGTATGTATAATCTTTAAAGACATAGTTTGTATATCTTGTTTCCGTTAAAATGAAGATTCAAAGATAAAAGATAATTCAGACATATACAGCCTGGCGGTGACTTTATATAAACACAAAAATAACTGCCGGTATTGCATATCACAACTGGATTCCTTTCATATCACAGTTGGATTCCGTTTGTTTCACAGATGGATTTCTTTTGTATCACAGCTGTGAAACACAAAGAAGATCGGATGAAAACGCCAGTGGCTCGGGAGGTAATCCGTTCTGTCTGCCGGGTAAACGGTTGCATCCCGGCAGACAAATTCAGCTATCTCCCAGGCATTTAGTTCTGTAACCGATAAGTTATAGAATTGTCTTGGTAATGAAAAATAGCAGTAACCGGTTCGTAATCCGGGCACTCTACTTTTGCAGCAACAAAAAGGAACAAATTTATGACAAATTTTACTTCTGACTCGCGTGTAGGGCGTGTACTCCTACTCCCGGCCGGATTATTGGCTTGCAGCTTATTTACCCCTTTTACCGTAACTGCAAAGAATAACATTCCGGTAACAATCTCCCAGCAGGTTCGAACGAAGATACAGGTGAACGGTACCGTTACCGATGCGACCGGCGAACCACTGATCGGAGCGACCGTTCTCGAAAAAGCCAGCGGTAACGGAACGATTACCGACGTCGACGGAAATTTCAGCCTGGCAGTCCCCTCCGACGCCGTATTATCGGTTAGTTACATCGGTTACAAACCACAGGACATCGTAGTCAACGGCAAAACGACTTTCAATGTCGTGCTGGAAGACGACTCCGAGAAACTGGAAGAAGTGGTCGTTGTCGGCTACAGCGTGCAACGCAAGGTGAACCTCTCCGGTTCCGTAGACCAGATTAATGCCAAGCAACTGGAAGCCCGTCCAATCACGAACATTTCAAAAGGTTTGCAGGGAATGGTCCCCAACCTGAACATCGACTTCACCAGCGGTGAACCGGGACAGGCCGCTAAAATCAATATCCGTGGAGAAGCCTCCATCAACGGTGGCAGCCCGCTGATCCTGATAGACGGTGTCGCCTCGGATGCCGAAGAACTGAACCGGTTGCTCCCGGAAGACATCGAAACCCTTTCGGTGCTGAAAGATGCCTCCTCCGCAGCCATCTACGGTGCGCGTGCCGCCTTCGGTGTTATCCTGATAACCACGAAACAGGGTAACAGCGACCGCATCCAGGTAAGCTACAATAACAACTTTGCCTGGAAACGCCCCTCTATCCTCCCTAACAAAACTTCCGACCCTTATATCTACCTGAAACTGAAAAACATCGCCGTACTCAACACTCCCTGGAGTTCCGGCCACGTCGCCAGCGACGAACGCCTGGAGTGGGCACGCCAGCGCTCCGACAACCCCGGAGGGACCGACCCGGTGCGCCTCAACCCGCTCGACGAAACGCAGTGGGAATATATGGGAAACCGCGACTGGACACGTTATTTCCTGGATAAGAATACATTCAGCAATACACACCAGCTATCAGTTTCCGGCGCCACCGAGAAAACGAAGTTCTACCTTTCCGGCGGTGTGGACGATGAGAACGGTATCCTGGCCGGTATCGTAAAGAATGACAACTACCGCCGTTACAGTATGCGGGCCAAGGTCAGTTATAAAATATGGAATTGGCTGACGTTCTCGAACAACACTTCGTTTGTCGCCACCAACCGTATCAAACCAAGTTATCTTTCCAGCCGCGGCGAACCGTATATCGACAGCAACGGTATCCGCCAGAAAGGGAACGGCGACTCGAACATGAGCATCTTCTACGACCTGGCTCCCACCGACTGGGACAAAAATCCGGACGGAACCTGGGCAAACAATGCCGCCGGTATCGCCATGGCCCAGCTGGTTGACGGAGGCGAAGAAACGACCAAATACAACCGCCTGCAAAGTACGTTCTCCGCCGAGATGTCTTTCTGGGAAAAGATGCTGACGGTAAACGCCAACTTCACTTTCATGAAAGGAAACGAAGATTACAACTGGTTCAAAAACAAATATGTAATCGGATACGGGCCGAACGATATCCGCGAGCAGGGCGACAGCAAAGCCTACAAAAGCACGACCAACGATTATTACAGCGTATTGGAACTGTTTGCGACCTTCAACAAGGCTTTCGACAAACATTATGTGACCGGTATCCTCGGTTTCAACCAGGAATACAACCGCTGGAACTGGTACAAAGCCGAACGCGAAGGAATCATTTCGACCTCACTCCCGTCCATCGGACTGTCGTCGGGCGACCAGTTCGTCAGTGAGCAATATGCCGACTGGGCCATCCGCGGGCTTTTCTTCCGTGCCAACTATACGTATGACAACCGTTATATCTTCGAAGTGAACGGGCGTTACGACGGAACATCCCGTTTTCCAAAGGAAAAACGTTTCGGATTCTTCCCCTCTGCTTCCGCTGCTTGGCGCGTGGATGCCGAACCGTTCTTCGAATCTTTCCTTTCGACTGTCAGCCAGTTGAAGGTGCGCGCTTCATACGGTTCGCTGGGTAACCAGCTTGTCGGGGAATACGGTTATATCCCGGCCATGAGTTCACAGCTGGGTAATTACATCATCAACGGCAAATTGCAGCAGGTGGTAACCCCTCCTTCGCTGGTCTCTCCGGATTACACCTGGGAGGAAGTCCGTACCCTGAACGGAGGTCTCGACCTGGCTTTCCTGGATAATAAACTGACAGCCACTGTCGATGTGTACCGCCGCGACACCAAAGGAATGCTTACGCTGGGTAAAGAACTGCCGGGCGTGCTCGGAGCCAGCGAACCGAAAGAGAATGCCGCCGACATGAAAACAACCGGTTGGGAGCTGACAGTAGGCTACCGCGACCAGTTCCAGCTGGACGGCAAACCATTCAATTGGGGTGTCAAATTCATGCTCTCGGATAACCGTTCGTGGATTACCCGTTTCGACAACCCGAACGGGAGCCTGACCCAATATTACAAAGGACAGGAACTGGGCGAAATATGGGGACTGCAAAGCGACGGTTTCTTCCAGAGTGAAGATGAAATCAAGAACCTCGACCAGTCGTCCATCATCCCCTGGGGCGCTCTGGAAATCGTTAACGGATGGCCGAAATACAAGGATCTGAACGGTGACAAGAAAATCACCAAGGGAAGCGTCACCGTAGGCGACCCGGGCGACCTGAGCGTCATTGGAAACTCTTCTCCCCGCTTCCGCTTCGGGTTCAACCTGAATGCCGAATGGAACGGATTCGACCTGTCGGCCTTCTTCCAGGGGATTGCCAAACGCGATTATTATCCGATGAGTTACCTCTATTGGGGATTCTACCAGCAGCCGTATGCCGGCGGTCCCGAACACCTGTTCGACTTCTACCGTCCGACAACCGACAGCGATGTGGATATGGCCAAACACTCACAGTCCTATATCAATGCCGGGCTGGCAAACCAGAATCTGAATGCCCGTTATCCGGTACTCCAGTCATGGCTCGCCGACAAGAACCTGGGCACCGATATCGACCAGTCGATGGGACTGGCTATCCCGCAGACCAACTATCTGCTGAACGGTGCTTACCTGCGTATCAAGAATATCACGCTGGGATATACCCTGCCGTCCGAATGGACCCGGAAGGCGCATCTGAGCCGGGTACGCGTATTCGTCAGCGGCGATAACATCTTCGAATGGAGCGCCCTGAAGAAATACTTCGACCCCGAAGCCGTTACCGACGCATCCAACTACGGTTATGTCTATCCGTTCAACCGCCAATACTCATTCGGCATCAATGTCACATTCTAATCATCAAAAAAAGCAACAATGAAAAAAGAGTTATATTACCTGGCAACGCTTCTTACGTGCCTCGCATCGACTTCCTGCAACGACAATTTTATGGAACGCCATCCGCAGACGGAGATTGGCGTAGACAGTTACTTCAATACGGAGCAGGACTTGAAAATGTATTGTTACAACCTGTACGATTTCCCCAACTTCAACAATTACGTAGCCGATGCCGGAACCGACAACCAGGCAACGACAGACGTCGTGGAAGTAAAGAACATCATGATTTCGACCAACGCCAATTCGACAACGGTGAGTTCCGGATGGGACTGGGAGAAGTTACGGACAATCAATCTTTTCCTCGATAACTGTGAAAAGGCTGCCGTAGCTGAAGACGTGCTTGCCCATTACCAGGGAGTAGCCCGCTTCTTCCGGGCCCGTTTCTATATGGACAAGGTAAAACGCTTCTCCGACGTGCCCTGGTACGACAAAACGCAGACTACCTCAGACGAAGACTTGTACAAACCGCGTGACTCCCGCGACGTTGTCATCCAGAAGATATTCGAAGACTACCAGTTTGCCGCCGAGCACGTGAAAACCGGCCAGGAGACAGGCGCCGTGGATAAATGGGTGGTCCTCACCTATATGGCACGCCATGCGCTGTACGAAGGTACCTACCGCAAATATCACGACGAACTGAATTTGCAGGCTTCAGCCAACACCTATCTGAAAATAGCCGCTGATGCCGCTCTCCAAATCATGAACGAAGGAGGCTTCAGCATCTATACGACCGGCGATACGGATAACGATTACCACACCTTGTTTGAAAGCCCCGACCTGAGCAGCAATCCGGAAATTATTCTGGCCACTTATTTCGACAGAAAGATAAAAGGGAATGGCTTCTGGGCTTTCATGTTCGGTAATTATATCCCTTGCCCGACCAAAGACCTGGTACAATCTTACCTGATGAAAGACGGTACCTACTACTCCGCCCAGCCGGGTTATGAAACCAAACAGTTCGTAGAAGAATTTCAGAACCGCGACCCGCGTATGTGGCAGACACTCGCCTGGCCGGGATGGGAGCTAATCAACACGATGACCTATGCCCCGGGAGCCGGCATCTATGTGCAGAATCTGAACAAGAACTTCTCCGGCTACCATCAAATCAAAGGTTTCATCAATAATAAGGATGAGGATTATTACCTGGATATCGACTACCCTGTACTGCGTTACGCCGAAGTACTACTGACCTATGCCGAAGCCCGTGCCGAACTGGGTGAGTTAACCCAGGACGATTTGGATAAAACAATCAACCGCCTCCGTTCGCGTGCCGGCATCCCTCCCCTGAAACTAAATCCGGCAGCCGACCCGGTCATGCAGAAAGCCTTCCCTGGCATCTCCTCCACCTTACAGGAGATACGCCGCGAACGCCGTGTCGAACTGGCCCTCGAAGGTTTCCGCTACGATGACCTGATGCGCTGGAAATCCGGCAAATTACTAGAAAAAGAACCCGAAGGCCTCTACTTCCCTTCCTTAGGCAAATTCGACCTGACAGGCGACGGAGTAGAAGATATTTACCTGATTCCTTCCTCACAGGATATCCCCGCCGAAGCGGATAAGGAAACCAATTCGCTGGGTAAAAAGCTGGTATATTACAAAACCGGCACAATCGACGACACGAATGCGACTGTTTACCTGGCCGAAGGGACAAAAGGAAATATCCTGACAATTAAAGACATGGGCACTTTCCAGGAACCCAAATTCTATTACCGCCCCGTCCCGAAACACGAGGTCGACCTGAATCCGGCATTGGCTCCGCAGTTGTTCGGGTGGGAATAAAACAAGTGATAAACAGACATAAGATAATAATACTAAAAACAAGAATATATGAAAATGACAAATGTATTAATCGCCTTATCATTCATGGCGGTAAGCGTATGTAGCCATGCACAGGAAGCGCTACCCAAACAAATAAAAGTCGGAAAAGAGCGAGTGAAGGCACGCAAGGAAATCCGGTTACCCGAAATAGACGGATATAACCTGCTGAAATGTGATTTCCATATCCATACAATCTTCTCCGACGGCATCGTATGGCCGACATTGCGGATACAGGAAGCCTGGGAAGAAGGTCTCGACGCCATCGCCATCACCGACCATATCGAAGGGCAGCCGGCGCGTCCCGGTGTAGAAAAAGGAAATCATAATTATTCCTTCGACCTGGCAAAAGAAGAAGCGGACCGCCGGGAAATCATCCTGATAAAAGGGGGCGAAATCACTCGCTCGATGCCTCCCGGACATCTGAACGCCTTGTTCGTCAAAGATGTAAATGCACTCGACCAGAAAGATTATATGAAAGCAATCGAAGAAGCCCACAACCAGGGTGCCTTCATTCAATGGAATCATCCGGGATGGGGTGTCGACTCTATCCTATGGCACGACGTACACGAAACGCTCTACCAAAAAGGCTGGCTGAACGGCATCGAGGTATTCAACGAATTTGAATGGTATCCGGTCGCCCTGAACTGGGTAAACGAAAAGAACCTGACCTTACTTTGCAACACCGACGTACACGACGTAATCGAACGCTTGTATGATTTCCGCACCACCAGCCACCGTCCAATGACGCTTGTCCTGTCGAAAGACCGCACGGAAGAGGGAATCCGCGAAGCTCTTTTCGATCGCCGTACCCTGATATGGTTCTATGACACCCTAATGGGAAAAGAAGATTTACTGCAAAAGTTCTTCGAAGCTTCCATCGAAATGAAACCGGTCCACCACTCCACCCCCGAACGTTCATACCGGAGTATCGTGAACCATACAGATGTCCCCTTCCTCCTCCGGAAAACGGATAAGAATGTAAACGGTTATCCGGAAACAATCGAGATACCCGCCGGAGAAACGATACTTGTCATACAACCTAAAGCAAACAGCAATCAATCCGTATCTTACCAGGTCGAGAATATGATTATCAGCCCGGAAAAGAGATTAGAGGTCCGGCTGTTTTAAGGTTTTAGTTCAAAGGGATATTGTTGTTATTATTTGTTTTAAATATTTCAATAATTGCCAGGTTTGAGCTATCTTTTATAGCAACTGGTTGTACCTGGCTCCCCTCTTGAGAGGGGGAAGGGGGTGTGTCATATCCCCGCCATACAACCACCATAATCAGAGTCACTTGACTATTACAGGTTCATTTGCCGTTTGCTTCAGCTGACGGCAAATAAACCTGTAACAAGGCTTGTTTTATTGACTCTTTAACACACCCCCTACCCCCTCTCAAGAGGGGAGCCAGGTACAACCAGTCAATAAACAGATAGCTCAATTTTTTCTATATTCGAGCGCGAAGCCTAATTTTCAATTCTCAATTTTCCAATTGCCCTTTATTTCTTATGATATTATCAAAATTAAACCCCTATCTTTGCAATCTCAACAAAAAACTCTCTTATGAATTGGTTGCAGGAAGCTTTTTTAGAGCCGACGATGTTGCAGGCTGTTATAGTTATCTCACTGGTTTCGGCCGTGGGATTATTCTTGGGAAGACAGAAGATATTCGGTATATCGCTGGGGATCACCTTCGTATTCTTTGCCGGGATTCTGGCCGGGCATTTCGGGATTGTTGTTAATAAAGACATGCTGAACTTCGCACAGAGCTTCGGCCTGATTCTGTTTGTCTACTCTTTAGGGTTACAGGTCGGTCCGGGTTTCTTCTCCTCTTTAAAAAAAGGCGGGGTAGCTATGAACATGATGGGGTTGGGCGTCATCCTGCTGGGATTGCTCATGACTCTTGTTTTCCATTGGACGACCGATGTTTCGTTGCCGAATATGGTCGGCCTGCTTTGCGGAGCCGTCACCAACACACCGGCTCTGGGGGCCGCACAACAGGCTTTATTACAGGTAGAACCGGCCGATTACAAGGAAGTGACCGATATGGCACTGGCTTGTGCCGTAGCCTATCCTTTGGGAGTCGTAGGGGTTATCCTGGCTATTATCCTGCTGAAAAAAGTGTTCGGAGACAAGAACCTGGCGGATGACAAAGAAAAACATAACACGAAACCCAATATTACCGAATTCCATATCAGCAACCCTGCTATCTACGATAAAAGTATCAAGGATATCATGAAGCTGACGGAGAAACATTTTGTGATTTCCCGCGTGTGGCGTAACGGAAAAGTAAGTATCCCCACCTCCGACACCGTACTGCATGAAGACGACCATCTACTGATTATTTCCCATAAATCAGATGTCGAAACCATTAAAGTGCTTTTCGGAGAACAGGAAAACGTCGACTGGAACAAAGAAGACATCGACTGGAATGCAATCGACTCGCAACTGATATCCCGCCGCATCGTCGTTACCCGCAACCGGGTAAACGGCGTAAAGCTCGGTTCGCTCCGACTACGTAACCTGTACGGCATCAATATCACCCGTGTAAACCGTGCCGGTATCGACCTGGTTGCCGACTCGGCCCTACACCTGCAAATCGGCGACCGGTTGACAATCGTAGGCGAGAAAAATGCAGTCAATAATGTAGGCCGGATTCTGGGAGACGAAATCAAACGCCTGGATAATCCGAACCTGCTGGCGGTATTTATCGGTATCTCACTGGGGGTTCTGCTGGGGTCCCTGCCGATCATGTTGCCGGGGATGACTACACCAATCAAATTGGGTATTGCCGGCGGTCCCATTATTGTCGGTATCCTGATGGGTGCTTTCGGCCCGCGTTTCCATCTGACTACTTATACGACCATGAGTGCCAACCTGATGCTGCGCCAATTAGGTATCGTCATCTATCTGGCCGGGCTTGGGATTGATTCGGGAGCCCATTTCTTTGAGACCGTATTCCGGGCGGAAGGGGCTTTATGGGTCGGACTAGGTTTTCTGCTGACGATTGTCCCTGTCCTGATTGTCGGTTTCATCGCTTCCCAGTTCTTCAAACTCGACTATGCACACAACGTCGGGATGCTCTGCGGCAGTATGGCAAACCCCATGGCCCTGACCTATGCCAATACAACGGTCGAAGGCGACGAACCATCGGTAGCCTATGCTACGGTTTATCCTTTATCCATGTTTATCAGGGTGATATCGGCGCAGTTAATCATTATGCTATTTACATAAAAAAGGGGGGAACTTTCATTCCCCCTCCCTCATAATATAATCAGTATCGATTATCCTTTCACAATCTCTTCTTTCTCTTTATCCCAGTACATCGTACGTCCTTCCAGATAAGCATGTGTTCCCATATGGGCAGTCATCGCTTCCTGGAATGCGGCATCTATGTTACAGCTCGGCTGTTTATTCTGACGGATACATTCCAACCATTCACGAATATGCAGGTGAGTCGTGTCGTAACGTTTACCGCTTACATAGGTGTAAAGCAAACCGCGCTGGGCAAAATATAATTCAGTAGGTGACGTAATAGCATCCACCGAATTTTGTCCCGGTACATAGGTGTAGAACGGTTCGTTCGGTTTGATGATCCCCTTGTCCATCTTCTCCTTGTAAATTTCAGAAGCCGGGTCTGCTTTCAGCGTAATCGTATTGGACAATTCCATCTGGGCATCATGTCCCATAATGACCTTTCCACGCGGACGGTTGCTGGCCAATGTAGCACTGTACAACATCGTCATATCCCGGTCGGGGAATTCGAAAGTAGTCTGCAAGACGTCAGGTACCGTACGTCCGTCCTTGAAGTAATAGACACCACCCGACGAAGTTGCCGAATGAGGAATACCCACTCCGAATATCTGATTGATCGCATCATACTCGTGTGTCAGCAAGTCACCGCTCAAACCGGTACTGTAATCCCACCAGCAACGCCAGCGGAAGAAACGTTCCAGGCTGAATTTATCACGGGGATCAGGACCGATATACCGTTGCAGGTTGTTCGATGTCATATAGTCGGTATATTCCTTGATGCGTTCTTCCGGTCCTTCGAACTGTTTCCAGTCGATTGTGTCGGGAGAAGCGCCGTCTATCAGCGGATATACCCACGCTCCGTTCGGATCGTTACGGTTGGTACATACTTCGATCAGCGATACTTTGCCGATCAGGCTTTATCGATGATCTCCTTGGCACGGATATAACTGTCGGTCTGACGTCCCTGATGCCCCAGCTGGAAAACAATACCGGTTTCCTTAACCACCTGGCGCACCTGATAAGTCTCAGGTACTGTCCACGATAACGGTTTTTCCACATAGACATGCTTTCCTGCTTTTGCTGCTTCCATCGCCATCGTACTGTGCCAATGGTCGGGGGTAGCGATAATAACTGCGTCGATGTCATCGGCCGCCAGCAATTCTTTATATGTTCTGTAACGTTTCGGCCGTTTCCCGAACTTTCCGTTCGAACCTTCGCGATGAATATTGGATGCCGCCAAAACAGCCGCTTCACCATACACATCGAAGATATCGCACACGCCGGTTACTTCGATATTCAGGTCATCCTGCTCCAGGAACTGCTCATAACGCTTGTCCTTGCTATCGTTCTTCGCCCCTTCAATCAGGCCGTCGATCCAGGAAGGTTCGGCAAAACCGGCTGCACGCATCAGCTGCTTGCCGCGGATACCGAAACCGATCATTCCGATACGAATCTTTTTCCCGTCCGGCTGGGCAGGAATCATATAATGTTCTTTATCAAACTTAAAGGCACTACCCAGACTTTTCGACTTTTTGTCGTACGTCTGTTTCTTGTAGACACCATAACCCAGTGCCCCCAATACCGGAATGGTAGCCAACGCCTTCAGGGCATTACGACGTCCTTCAGACTGAGGCCCCTGATTTTCTTTCGGAGTATTATTATTGTTTTCTGTTGCCATGATATTACATTAATTTGAGTTTAGACAATAAGGGAATCGCTTTTTTCAGATAGCGGTCCAGCCCGATAATATGAGAAGTGGGAAAAACCAGCAGTACAGCCAGAGCCGCCATCTCTACCAGATTCTTGTCTATCCACAGATAAGACCCTTCGAACGGCATCATATATTGTGCCCGATAAACGAAGGATGGGAAAGGTAATAAAATGCAAGCAATATCATCGCTCCGATAGAAGAGAGTTTGCTGAAAGCACCGGTAATCAGTCCGAGACCAATTAACAACAGCGCCCATTCGTTCAGCGCATTAACCA
The DNA here is from genome assembly GCF_003463685.1 of Parabacteroides sp. AM58-2XD. Lineage (NCBI taxonomy): Bacteria > Pseudomonadati > Bacteroidota > Bacteroidia > Bacteroidales > Tannerellaceae > Parabacteroides > Parabacteroides sp. AM58-2XD. The sequence continues at coordinate 29,148 of NZ_QSDP01000024.1, read as the reverse complement.
TGTTCATCATGGCCGGATCACTAGCCAATCCGGCGAAAAAGTCAGACATAAAACCTTTGGAATCGAGCAGGTAAGGAAGCGATGTCCATTTGGGATTCAGGATCTTCACCAGTCCTTCGTAGGCAAAATGCCAGCCAATGAATAATCGCAGTACAACCATCGCGGTCAACTGCGCAGAAGTGTAAGAATCTTTTTGTATCATTTCATGTATTTGATTTATCGCCGCAAATATAGGGATAAAATCCGGAGAACAAAGGATTTGAAATACTGATGATACTAAAACTTTCTACATTTTACCAAAATTTTACTATTGTCGGCCTGAGTAGTAGCAAAAAGATATACATCTCCACCATCCATGATCTTTGTGCGCTTACGCAATTCTTCTACGGATAGAGGGAAATTACGGACAGTGATATTTGCACGGGGTATTTGTCCGGATATTCCTTTGCAGAGTTTCCCGGTAAAAGGGAATACCTCTTCTACGACAAAACTCCTGCCCGGAAAAACAGCTACTCCTGTATCAGAGGTATAAAGATGGCTACTCGTATGCAACTTTTCAAGTCCGAAACGGGTAGCGGTACTTTTAAAAGCACCGGCTTTCAACAGTGAGGAATTGGGTTCATAGAGATAGTTTTTTATCTGACCGGACAGATGTAATTCTTCCCGGCTCTCATCCTGCAAAGTAAAAATAAAAGATTCTTCCTCCCCATTAGCAGTATAATTAATACAATGGATAGCCGGAGATGTTATGGATGCATCCCTTTCCACAACAAAAAGCAGTTCCTTACATTCGTTCTTTACCGATAACACATGGACCTCCGTAGTTCCAGGCAAGAGTTCCAATGTCAACCGTATATCGGCCATAGGAGATAACTTTGCAATCACTTTCGGCGCATGGCGGAAGAGTTCCGGCAACAAGGCCGGCAGGTCGGGCTCACAATCCTGCAAAGCAAAAACCCGTTTATTCCCTTCGCCGCGGCGGGCCGGGTCAATATAAAAAACATCGGTTCGGGGCAGTTGGGATATTAACATTGTGCTATCCCCCTCCATAACCGTTATATTGTCGACACCCAATGCTGAAAAATTATTACGGGCAGCCTCGCAATAGGCAGGGAAACGTTCTATATAAGTTACTTGGCGGACTTTCCGGGAGAAGTAATAACTGTCAATTCCCAGCCCCCCGGTCAGGTCGCACAGGGTTTCATCTTCCTTCACCAAACGCTGTTTGTAGGAAGCCGTCTGTTCAGATGAACATTGCTCTGCCGATATCTTTGAAGGAAATAACAAATCGTCGTTTGCATACCATAGAGGCAGCTTTTCCCTAATCTGACGCCGGGATGCAATCTGTTCTGCAGCAAAAGGAACATCGATTGAAGGATAACGGGATGCACTCAGCAGAAGACGTGTCAAATCATCGCCTGCATGTTCTTTTACAAATCTCCGGAATTCATCTGTCTGTTTCATGCGGCAAAGATAAGGTTTTTATGATTAGTGATACAACGAATATTTTTCAAAAAAACTAGCAAATCATTTGCTGTTTGTCAGAGAATATCTATATTTGCTGCCGTAATAACAAAAACAGTCATGAGAACATTTATAGTAAATACATTTTGGTGGTGGCGCTCTTTACTCCTACAACGGTCGTAAGGAACGCAGTCCTGTGTATATACTAGTCAAGATATCATAGAAAGGTCTGTCGCACTTGCGACGGGCCTTTTTTCTTTTTCAAACAAACGGAATACAACTAAAATAATATAGCAAAAAGATGAAAACGTATCAAGTTGACAAAAACGGTTATTATGGTGAGTTCGGCGGTGCTTATATCCCCGAAATCCTTCACCAGTGTGTGGAAGACTTACAGAACATCTATCTGGAAGTACTGGAAAGTGAAAGTTTCAAACAGGAATTCAACCAGTTGCTGCGCGACTATGTAGGCCGTCCCTCTCCCCTTTACCTGGCAAAACGATTAAGCGAAAAGTATGGTTGCAAGATTTATCTCAAACGGGAAGACCTCAACCATACGGGAGCCCACAAAATCAACAACACAATCGGACAGATTCTGCTGGCACGCCGCATGGGTAAAACCCGCATCATCGCCGAAACAGGTGCCGGACAGCACGGTGTTGCCACAGCTACCGTTTGCGCCTTGATGAACATGGAATGCATCGTTTACATGGGCAAGACGGATGTGGAACGCCAGCATGCCAACGTGCAGAAGATGGAGATGCTCGGCGCGACCGTCGTCCCTGTTACTTCCGGCAACATGACCCTGAAAGATGCGACAAACGAAGCAATCCGTGACTGGTGTTGTCACCCTTCCGATACGTATTACATCATCGGTTCCACAGTCGGCCCTCACCCTTATCCCGACATGGTAGCACGCCTGCAATCCGTTATCAGTGAAGAGATAAAGAAACAGTTACAGGAAAAAGAAGGGCGCGATCATCCGGATTACCTGATTGCCTGCGTGGGAGGCGGAAGCAATGCCGCCGGTACAATCTATCACTTTATCGACGACCAGCGGGTGAAACTCGTACTGGCAGAAGCCGGAGGAAAAGGAATCTGTTCAGGTATGAGCGCCGCCACCATCCAGCTGGGAAAAAAAGGAATCATACACGGAGCCCGTACCCTGGTCATGCAGAGCGAAGACGGACAAATCGAAGAGCCCTACTCTATCTCTGCCGGACTGGACTATCCGGGAATCGGCCCGATTCACGCCAATCTGTCCGTCAGCCACCGCGCCTCTATCCTGGCTGTCGATGACGACGAAGCACTGGAAGCCGCTTTCGAACTGACCCGCCTGGAAGGAATCATCCCGGCACTGGAAAGCGCCCATGCACTGGGAGCACTCAGCAAAGTGAATTTCAAGCCGGAAGACGTAGTCGTACTGACCGTTTCGGGACGCGGAGATAAAGATATGGATACGTATATTGAATACAAAAACAGAAAGTAACCGATGAAAAACTATCATTTCAAAACGATAAGCAAACAGGTCCTGGGCGACCTGCACACGCCCGTCAGCATCTACCTGAAAGTACGGGATATCTATCCGGAATCAGCCCTGCTGGAAAGTTCGGACTTCCACGGAAACGAAAACAGCCTTTCCTTCATCGCCCTCTGCCCGCTGGCAAGTATCGGCATCAACAACGGCGAATGTACGGCAACCTTTCCCGACAGCAACCGCGAAGTGACTCCCCTCAGCGAAAGCTATAACGTAGCAGATGCCATGAACGCGTTTCTGAGCCGTTACAGCATCGAAGGGGCAGACAAGAAAATCTGCGGCCTGTTCGGATACACGGCCTTCGATGCTGTCCGTTACTTCGAAAACATTCCGGTCATGGAAGCCCACCACGAAGAGAACGATGCTCCCGACATGCTATACATATTATATAAGTATATCCTCGTCTTCAACCATTTCAAAAATGAACTGACATTGGTCGAATTATTGCAGGACGGTGAAAAAAGCAACTTGCAAGAGATCGAAACACTGATTGAAAACCGCAACTATGCTTCCTATAACTTCCAGACTACCGGGCCGGAGACTTCTCCTATCACCGGCGAAGAATACAAGGCCATGGTTCGCGAAGGTATCAAACACTGCCTGCGCGGTGATGTTTTCCAAATCGTTTTAAGCCGCCGTTTCGAACAACCGTTCAAAGGCGACGACTTTAAAGTCTACCGTGCCCTGAGAAGTGTCAATCCTTCCCCTTACCTTTTCTATTTTGACTTCGGCGGCTTCCGCATCTTCGGTTCTTCTCCCGAAACGCACTGCAAAGTGACGGAAGGCCATGCAAGCATCGACCCGATTGCCGGAACCGCTTTCCGCACAGGCAACGTGGCTCTCGACAAACAACGTACAGAAGCCCTGCTCGCCGACCCGAAAGAGAATGCCGAACATGTCATGCTGGTAGACCTTGCCCGCAACGACCTAAGCCGCAACGCACACAACGTACAGGTCGATTTCTACAAGGAGGTACAATATTACAGCCACGTCATCCACCTGGTTTCCCGTGTAAGCGGCGAAGTGAACAACGACAGCAACCCGGTAAAAACATACATCGACACCTTCCCGGCAGGAACCCTCAGCGGCGCCCCGAAAGTACGTGCCATGCAGCTTATCACCGACCTCGAAAAACATAACCGCGGAGCCTATGGCGGCTGTATCGGATTTATCGGCCTGGACGGTGACCTGAACCAGGCAATCACCATCCGTACCTTCGTCAGCCGCGGCAACGTACTGTATTACCAGGCCGGTGCCGGTATCGTAGCGAAAAGCAACGACGAACGCGAACTTCAGGAAGTAAACAACAAGCTGGGAGCCTTGAAAAAGGCAATCGACCTGGCAGAGAAGTTGAAGAATTAAAAATTGAAAATTATGAGCAAGATATTATTATTCGACAATTATGATTCCTTCACCTATAATTTATTACATATCCTGAAGGAACTGGGTGCGGAGGTGGAAGTTCACCGCAATGACAAAATATCCTTGGAAGAAGTAGACCGCTTTGATAAAATCCTTCTTTCGCCGGGTCCCGGTATTCCGGAAGAAGCAGGCATCCTGCTTCCTTTAATCCGCCAATATGCCCCGACAAAAAGTATTCTGGGAGTATGCCTCGGAGAACAAGCGATTGGAGAAGCCTTCGGAGCAACCCTGATTAACCTGACGGACGTTCATCACGGCGTTTGTTCCGATATCCGGGTGACAGCTAAAGAACCGTTATTTGCCGGACTCGAAGCCGGATTCCGTGCCGGGCGTTACCACTCCTGGGTAGTCTCCCGCGAAAACTTTCCCGATTGCCTGGAAATAACAGCGGAAGATATGGAAGAAAAACAAATCATGGCATTACGTCACCGTACGTACGATGTCCGGGGTATCCAATTCCATCCGGAATCGGTCCTGACCCCGAAAGGCAAGATTATTATTGAAAACTGGCTGAAAAGATGACTAGTGGCAGTTAAAAAGAAATCATTTACGAAAGAAGAGTTATGAAAGATATATTATACAGATTATTCGAACACCAGTACCTCGGCCGGGATGAAGCCCGCCAGATACTTCAGAATATGGCTGCCGGCCAATACAATGATTCCCAGATAGCCAGCCTCATCACCGTCTATCTGATGCGTAACATTTCCGTAGAAGAGTTATCCGGTTTCCGCGAAGCCCTGCTCGAAATGCGCGTACCGATCGACCTGTCGGATTACAAGCCAATCGACATCGTCGGTACAGGGGGCGACGGCAAAAACACATTCAATATCAGTACTGCTTCCTGTTTTGTCGTTGCCGGAGCCGGTTACAATGTGGTGAAACATGGTAACTACGGCGCAACCTCCGTCAGCGGCGCCAGCAATGTGATGGAACAACATGGCGTCAAGTTTACCAACGATATCGACAAACTACGCCAAAGCATGGACACCTGCCATATCGCATACTTGCATGCCCCTTTATTCAATCCGGCCTTAAAAGCGGTAGCCCCGGTACGTAAAAGCCTGGGAGTACGCAGTTTCTTCAATATGCTCGGCCCGCTGGTGAATCCCGTTATGCCGGCTTACCAGTTATTGGGCGTATATAATTTACCTTTGCTGCGGTTATACAGCTACACATACCAGGAAAGCGGGACACGTTTTGCCGTTGTCCACAGCCTGGACGGGTACGATGAAATATCACTGACCTCCGACTTCAAGGTAGCAATGCCGGAGAAAGAGAAACTATATACCCCGGAAATGCTTGGTTTTGCCCGTTGCACAGAGGATGACCTCGACGGCGGCCAGACTGTCGAAGATGCCGCCCGCATCTTCAATAACGTAATGACCAATACGGCAACCCCGGCACAAAAGAACTGCGTAATTGCCAATTCTGCCTTTGCTATCCAGGTCATCTGCCCGGAAAAGAAGATAGAAACCTGTATCGCCGAAGCCCGCGAATCACTGGAAAGCGGCAATGCACTGGCCACACTGAAAAAGTTTATTTCGCTGAATAATTGATTTATGAAAGATATATTGCAAGACATTATAGCCAACAAACGCATCGAAGTAGACCGGCAGAAACAAGCCGTACAACTCCGTACGCTACTGGCATTGGGTGGTGAACGGCTGGAACGTACCACCTATTCAATGCGTGCCTCGCTGGCTGCATCTTCTTCGGGCATCATCGCCGAGTTTAAACGTAAAAGCCCATCGAAAGGCTGGTTGCATCCGGATGCCGCCATCCCGGACATCATCCCGGCCTATCAGCAAGCCGGAGCTTCTGCCTGCTCGGTCCTGACCGACCCGCAGTTTTTCGGCGGTTCGTTGGGTGACCTCTGCCAGGCACGCAAGCTGGCTGAGATTCCCCTGTTACGGAAAGATTTTATCATCGACGAATACCAGGTATACCAGGCCCGGGTCATGGGAGCCGACGCTATTCTACTAATCGCCGCCTGCCTCACCCCCGACCAATGCCTGTCACTGGCAGAGCTGGCACATACCCTCCAACTGGAAACATTGCTGGAAATCCACAGCGAATCAGAATTGGGGCATCTCAACCCGCATATCGACATGCTCGGTGTTAACAACCGCAACCTCGGGACATTCCATACCGACGTGGAAAATTCGTTCCGTCTGGCAGAGATCATGCAGGAAGTCAGCAAAGAAAAAGACCTGGCTCCCCTACTGGTTTCGGAAAGCGGAATATCAGATACAGCCACAGTAAGCCGCCTTCGTGAGGCTGGCTTCCGCGGTTTCCTGATTGGTGAGACATTCATGAAAACAGAAGAGCCGGGCGCTACCTTATCCGCTTTCATAGGAGGTCTGCCATGCTAATCAAGGTTTGCGGCATGCGAGAACCGGAAAATATCCGGCAGGTAGCAGAGACGGGAATCGACTGGATGGGATTCATCTTTACACCCAATCACCCAGGAGATTGGGGGCTGATGACAGTGGACAGCAATTATCATCTTTCATCTCTCAACTGTCAACCGTCAACTGTCAACTAAAAAGAGTCGGCGTCTTCGTCAACGCCACACCGGAAGAAATGATGGAAACAGCCGCCCATTACCGGCTCGATTATCTGCAATTACATGGAAACGAATCACCGGACATCTGCTTTACCCTCCATAAACGGGGATATGCAATCATCAAGCATTCTCCATCGCCACCGAAGAAGATTTAAAACCGGTCGCCGATTACGAAGCCGTGCCGATTATTTTCTTTTCGACACCAAATGCAGCAGCTATGGCGGTTCAGGCAAACAGTTCGACTGGTCGGTACTCTCCACCTACAAAGGGCAAACGCCTTTCCTGCTCAGTGGCGGTATCAACCCCGACAGCGCAGAAGCCCTCCGGAACTTCAGCCACCCGAAACTGGCCGGTATCGATCTCAACAGTGGTTTCGAAACCAGTCCGGGCATAAAAGACGCAGAGAAACTGAAAACATTTATTGACAAGATTAAAAATAAAAAGACTGACATATGAATCGTATTACAAACTTATTCGAAACAAAAAAGAACGGCATCCTGTCCGTTTACTTTACAGCGGGTTATCCTCAGCTAAATGATACGGTAACCGTTCTGAAAGAACTGGAAGCAAGAGGTATTAACATGGTCGAAATAGGCATCCCTTTCTCCGACCCGATAGCAGACGGCCCCGTCATCCAGGAAGCCGCTACACAGGCATTGCGAAACGGCATGTCGCTCCACCTCCTGTTCGAACAGTTGAAAGACATACGGAAAGAGGTACAAATGCCTTTAATCCTGATGGGCTACCTCAATCCGATTATGCAATTCGGCTTCGAAGACTTCTGTAAAAAATGTGTGGAAGTAGGTATCGACGGCATGATTATCCCCGACCTCCCTTTCGCCGACTACATGTCCGACTACAAAGAGATAGCCGACCGCTACGACCTGAAAATGATTATGCTTATCACCCCTGAAACTTCCGAGACCGTATCCGCCTGATTGACGAACACACTTCCGGCTTCATCTATATGGTATCGAGTGCCGCAACAACAGGTGCACAGCAGAGTTTCGACGATCAGAAACAGGCCTATTTCCGCCGTATCAACGGAATGAACCTGCAAAATCCTCGTCTGGTAGGTTTCGGAATCTCCAACAAAGCCACCTTCGATGCCGCCTCCTCCAATTCCTCAGGCGCCATCATCGGCAGCAAATTTATCCAATTGCTGAAAAGCGAAACAACAATCCCCGGAGCTGTAGATGCATTACTGGAAAGTTTGAAAAAATAGGACGACAACCTGCCTGAAATGGGTAGGCATCGAAACAAAAACGGACAAGCATCGCTTTATCTATGGATGCCTGTCCGTTTTTATATTAACAAAATATCCTCGAAAAAACAGCAACTTACAACAATATTATTCCCTATTATTTAGTACATTTGCCAAAAACAGGAACGTCTTTTGTGCATTTTTGCCATTTTCAGGAACATAAAATTGATTTTATCATGGAATTATATCGTAGCATCATTGAAGATTTAAAAGATTGGAAAAGTAGACCGGATAGAAAGCCTCTAATTTTAAAGGGGGCCAGACAAACTGGAAAAACATGGATATTAGAGCATTTTGGTCATACAGAATTCGAATATGTAGCCAGCTTCAATTTCGATAAGGATGAATCTTTAAATGAAATCTTCGAAAACACAAAAGCCCCCGAACGAATAATTTCACAGTTAAAATTGCATACTGACAGTCCTATTTTGCCTCATAAAACACTAATAATCTTTGATGAAATTCAAGAATGCAACAAAGCACTGAATTCCTTAAAATACTTCTGTGAGGATGCTCCTGAATATGCTGTAGTGGCTGCCGGTTCATTATTGGGAGTAACCTTATCGAAAGGAGATTCATTCCCTGTCGGGAAAGTAGAATTCATGAACCTATACCCTTTAACATTTAAAGAATTTTTAAAAGTAAGCGATGGAAAAATATATCAATATATTGAAGAGTTATCTGTTGTGGAGCCTCTTCCCCAAATTGTTTCAGATAAACTAACTGAATTCTACCGCCAATATCTTGTCATAGGTGGAATGCCTGCAGCCGTAAAAGCCTTTATGGAAAATAAAGGCATGGACGAAGTAAAACGTGTACAGAGATTTATTTTAGATGCCTACACATTTGATTTCTCTAAACATGCTGAGAATAAAGATATTCCTCGTATCATAAGTATATGGAATTCCATACCCAGTCAACTAGCAAAAGAAAATCGTAAATTTATTTACAAAATGGTAAAACCGGGAGCCAGGGCACGAGACTATGAAGATGCCCTACTTTGGTTAGAAAATGCAGGACTAATCTACAGAATCTTTTGCAGCTCCAAACCCTATCTGCCATTAAAAAGCTACGATGACCTTTCAGCCTTCAAAATCTATCTTTCCGATATCGGCTTACTACGCGAATTGGCAGGACTTCCTCCTGAAGCTATCTTAGCTGGCAATACGGCATACACTGAATTTAAAGGAGCATTGGCAGAAAACTATGTCCTACAATCATTGGTATGCCAACTTGAAATCCTTCCCCGGTATTGGACATCATTAGGAAAAGCAGAGGTTGATTTTGTTATCCAATCAGGTATAGAGATTATTCCCATTGAAGTGAAATCAGACACTCGTTTAGGAGGAAAAAGCCTATCCGTATATGATATGAATTATCATCCGACATATAAAATCCGATATTCACTGAACAATCTGAAAGTAGATGATAATCTGATTAATATACCATTATATTTAGCTGATTGGACCATGAAGCTAATATCAATCCGATAATCTTTATATATTTGAAAAAAAGAAACAGTTGCCAGTTTATAACCGACAACTGTTTCTCTTTTCAGCGGAAAGCGAGGGATTCGAACCCCCGGAACAGTTACCCGTTCACCGCATTTCGAGTGCGGCCCATTCGACCACTCTGGCAGCTTTCCTGGTCGTTGACGCGACAAATGTATAAAAAATTTTATACCGTTATCCTCCAAAGGTCTTTTTTTTCTGCACACAGCACTACTATGTCAGTCCAAGCAACACTATAATGCTAATACCCATAGCATTATAGTATCATACAACACAGCACTATAGTGCTAAAAGGAGTAACCTCCCGGCACTCCCAATCCTATCGTGTTAACGAATTGAACGTTATTATTTGAAATAACGGTTATATAATCCTTCGAAACCTTTACCATGGCGGGCTTCGTCTTTACACATTTCGTGTACTGTATCGTGGATAGCATCCAGATTCTGCTGTTTTGCCAATGTTGCGATACGTTTTTTATCTTCGCAGGCACCGGCTTCTGCTTCCATACGTTTTTTCAGGTTAGTCTTTGTGTCCCAAACAACATCACCCAACAGCTCTGCAAACTTAGCAGCATGTTCTGCTTCTTCCCATGCATAACGTTTGAATGCTTCTGCTACTTCAGGATAACCTTCGCGGTCTGCCTGGCGACTCATTGCCAGATACATACCTACCTCAGTACATTCACCCATAAAGTGAGCGTTCAACCCCTCAAGAATAACAGGGTCAACACCTTTTGCAACACCTAATACGTGTTCGTCTACAAACTGCAGAGCGCCTGTTGTTTCTACCAGTTCTTTGAACTTGCTTTTCGGTTGTTTACATTGCGGACAGAATTCAGGAGCTTCGTCACCTTCATGAACATAACCACATACTGTGCAGATCCATTTCTTTTTCATCTTCGTAAAATTTTATTGGTTGTAAAACTATTAGTATATAATCTTTTGTTATTCGCTGTGACAAAATTAACCAAACAAATCTAAAGAGCAAGAGATAAGCTGATAGAAATATTCTATCTGTTAATTGATAAAAACTATGGAACTTATTCAAAGCGGCAAGTGTTAGATTATAAAACTTACATATATTATGGATACATTAAAGATTACAAGCCTCTTAGGCGACAAAGCAGAATATTTACTGGGTCACACCTGTAAAACGATTGACAAATCACTGATTCACATACCATCTCCTTCAACAGTCGATGATATCTGGATTAATACGGACAGAAATATTCAGACATTAAATAATTTACAACGAATGTTGGGAAGCGGACGGCTGGCTAACACCGGTTATCTGTCTATTCTCCCGGTCGACCAGGACATAGAACATACGGCCGGAGCATCATTCGCCCCGAATCCCATTTATTTCGATCCGGAAAACATCGTGAAGCTGGCAATCGAAGGCGGTTGCAACGCTGTCGCTTCCACATTCGGAAACCTGGGAGCTGTGGCACGTAAATATGCACATAAAATACCGTTCCTTGTAAAGCTCAATCACAATGAATTGCTTACTTATCCGAACAGCTACAATCAGGTCATGTTTGGTACAGTCAAGGAAGCCTGGAACATGGGAGCCGCAGCAGTCGGTGCCACCATCTATTTTGGTTCTGCGGAAAGCCGTGAGCAACTGGTCGAGATTGCGGATGCATTCGAGTATGCACACGAACTAGGTATGGCAACCGTCCTCTGGTGTTATCTGAGGAACAATGATTTCAAGAAAGATGGTGTAGATTATCATGCAGCAGCCGACCTGACCGGTCAGGCCAACCATCTGGGTGTAACAATCAAAGCAGATATCGTTAAACAAAAACTGCCGTCCAATAACGGTGGCTTCACAGCCATCAACTTCGGCAAAGTAGATAAAAAGATGTACACCGAACTGACGACCGAGCACCCGATCGACCTTTGCCGTTACCAGGTAGCCAACGGTTATATGGGCCGTGTCGGCCTAATAAATTCCGGAGGAGAATCACACGGTGCCTCTGACCTGAAAGAAGCCGTCATCACTGCCGTCATCAACAAACGTGCCGGCGGTATGGGCCTGATTAGCGGGCGTAAAGCATTCCAGCGTTCCATGAAAGATGGCGTCGAACTGCTTCACACCATTCAGGACGTTTACCTGGACCCGGAAATTACGATTGCATAAACAAGCAACGACATATAGGAAGTGCATGGAAGGATATATCTTTTCATGCACTTTTTTATTTACCTTTGCACCGATTTAATAAAGGCAAAATGAAATCAGATGCTTATAAGGGCCATCTGGCTATGCTGGGGGCAAATATATTATGGGGGCTGATGTCTCCCGTTTCAAAAGCCGTATTAATGGCTGGTCCGGTCAGTGCGTTGTCGCTCACGACTTTCCGCATGGTGGGAGCGGCTGTCGTTTTCTGGCTGGCGTCACTCTTCACCAAAAAAGAACATGTCAACCATCAGGACCTTGCGAAGCTGTTCTTCGCCGCGTTACTGGGAATCGTACTGAACCAGGGGTCATTCATCTTCGGCGTTTCCCTGACCTCGCCTATCAATGCCTCCATAGTCACGACAACAACGCCTATCATTACTATGATTATTGCGGCATTCTACCTGAAAGAACCTGTCACCGGAAAAAAGGTAATCGGTATCTTTGTCGGGGCAGCCGGAGCCTTGTTGCTGATTCTGAGCAGTCAAAGCGCAGCGGCCGGTAGCGGTAAAAGCAGCAATATATGGGGTGACCTGCTCTGCCTGCTGGCACAGTTCAGTTTCTCTTTTTATTTTGTGTTGTTCAAGGGATTAATAGGCAAATATTCCCCTATCACATTGATGAAATGGATGTTCACATACGCTTCCATCTGCACGATACCGTTCTCCTACAACCATATTGCAGGTATCGATTTCCTGAATCTTCCTTCTGAATTGTATATGGGTATCATTTATGTCGTACTGGGAGGAACTTTCCTGCCTTACCTGTTCATTCCCATCGGACAAAACCTGTTGCGCCCGACAGTAGCTTGTATGTATAATTATGTACAACCAATCGTTGCGTCACTGATTGCCGTACTTTGGGGGATGGATACTTTTGGAGTGATGAAAGGGATTGCCGTAGCATTGGTATTTACCGGCGTTTATATCGTAACACAAAGTAAATCGAGGGCCCAGTTAGAGGCCCTCTGAAATACCTTTCCATAAATTATCGTCAGGGACAGGGGCTACAATCTTTATCAATTCTTTGGATACCGGATGGATAAACTCGGCACTCCGGGAATGGAGACTGATACCGCCATCTTTATTCGAACGCTCGGCACCATATTTCAGGTCTCCTTTAATCGGACACCCCATCTTTGCCAACTGACAGCGTATCTGGTGATGCCGGCCGGTTTTCAGGTCTATTTCCAATAAGAAATAATTATCCGAATGCGCAACCACCTTATAATGAAGAATCGCTTTCTTTGAATCCGGACGTTCGGTATCGTAAGCGTAACTCTTGTTTTGTTTCTCGTTACGGACCAGCCAGTTCACCAGTTCGCCTTCTTCAGCCGGCGGACAGTTCTTGACAATGGCCCAATAGGTTTTCTTCACCTCTCCTACCCGGAACATCTCGTTCAGGCGGGGCAAAGCTTTACTGGTCTTGGCAAACAGAACTACACCGCTCACCGGACGGTCCAGTCGGTGGGTAACACCGACATACACATTTCCCGGCTTGCAATACTTCTCTTTCAGCCACGCTTTGAGCATTTCCGAAAGAGGAGTATCACCGGTTTTATCTCCTTGTACAATCTCACGGCATGTTTTGTTTACCGCGATGATATGATTGTCTTCGTAGATAACTTCCATATTACATATTCATACCGCCGTCTACCTGAATCACCTGTCCGGATACATAAGCAGACAAATCAGATGCCAGGAATGTAGCGACATTTGCCACATCTTCAGTAGTACCGCCGCGGCGCAAAGGAATCTTCTTGTTCCATTCTTCTCTTACTTCTTCCGGCAATTTCGCAGTCATATCGGTAATGATAAAACCAGGAGCGATTGCATTGGCACGGATACCACGTGAACCCAGTTCCTGAGCCACCGATTTAGCCAAACCAATCATACCGGCTTTTGAAGCCGAATAGTTGCTCTGACCGGCATTCCCGTGAACACCTACGACAGAAGACATATTGATAATGTTACCTGCACGCTGTTTCATCATGACCGGAGTACAAGCATGGATGAAATTGAAAGCCGATTTCAGGTTCACATTCAGGACAGCATCCCACTGGCCTTCGCTCATACGCATCATCAGGCCGTCTTTCGTGATACCGGCATTGTTAACCAGAATATCGATACGACCGAAGTCTTTCACGATTTCTGCCACTACATTATGAGTCTCTTCAAAGTTGGCTGCATTAGAAGCATACCCTTTTGCCTTAACACCTAAAGCTTCGATTTCTTTCTGTGTAGCTTCACCGTTCTCGTCGATAACCAGGTCTGTAAATGCGATATTTGCACCTTCAGCGGCAAACTTTAAAGCGATAGCCTTACCGATACCGCGTGCAGCACCAGTTACAATGGCAACTTTTCCTTCTAATAATTTCATAATATTTCTATTTACGTTTATATTAACACTGTATCAGACAAGCACCTGCCGAATATCCGCCGCCGAAGACGGTCAGACAAACCAGGTCGCCTTTCTTGAATGTATGGTCATTCTGTGCATACACCAAAGCCGAACTAACCGAACCGGTATTACCCAGTTCTTCGATATTATGCAGGAACTTTTCTTCCGGCAAATTCAGCTGCTTGGCAATATTCGACATGATACGCATATTCGCCTGGTGACCGATAAAATAAGTCAGGTCATCCAACGCAAATCCGTTCTTCTCCAACAGATAGACTGCATTTTTAGGCATGTAGGTACAAGCCTGGATAAACACGTCGCGGCCTTCCGGCATCTGGATACCACCGTCACGGGGACGCAACTGCACACCTTCAGGACCTTTCCCCAAATGGCCCAACCCCTGTGTAAACACTTCAATAATATGCGGATCTTTCTCTGTCACGCGTTCCTTTGAAATAAAGAACGCAGCAGCGGCATCACCCCAGAGATGACCGGCTTTCGGATCTGTTTCATTATAATAAGCGGAATTTTTATCTGCCGAAAGGATTAAAGCCTTTGTAGCCTTTCCCATAGCAAAATAACCTTCCACAACTTCCAGCGCATTTAAAAAAGAAGAACAGGCAGATGATAAATACAACGCTTTCGCATTTGTAATATTAAACTCACGCTGCGTATAATGGGCTGCGGTAGCAACTGTATCGTACGGAGAATAGGATGCTGAGATAATCAAATCAACTTCCGTAATGTCATACGGCAATTTTGGCAGTGCGTTACGTACGGCGTCCATTCCCATGGTACAAATTGTCTCTTCCGGTTTGGCTTTGGACCGGGTTTTAATACCCGTACGCTGTTCAATCCACTCACTTGTCAACCCGTTTAATTCCAAAAAATGTTGGTTGTGCACCCGTTCTTCAGGCACATAAAACCCTGTTGCATTAATAAACATCTCTGGTTTACTTTATCTTTATTCCGTTGAATATTAAATTCATTACATTATCTCTCCGCTTAATCCGCTGGCTGATATTATCTCCCATAATACCCCTTATATAAGGAACTTCCAATCCCTTCAAGGCATGATGTAGCACCACTGCTGTTATTTCTGTATCAGGCATTGCGAAGATCCCTTCCTTCACTCCGGCATCCAATATTCCCTTCAATAATTCTGTCTCACGTATGTCAAAGTTCTTACGAACCTTCTCTACGCGCCATATATCACGGAAAAAGTTAGCTTTCAGCGTACCATTACGAAATACGAGCGCTTTGATAGCATCCAATCTGGCATAGATGAATGTCATCAACTTCTCATCAGCTGGCAAATCCTTTCCGGCAACATCAAGCAGCATCTTGTATAACTGGTCCAGCTCCGATTCCACCACAGCCAGATAAATCTCATTTTTGCTCTTGAAATACGTATATAACGTACGTCTGCCTTTCCGGGAAGCCTGTGCAATATCGTTCATTGTCGTATTATCAACCCCCATGCGGGCAAACAATTGCCTGGCCACATCCACCAACATTTCGCGTGTTTTAGAAACTGTCATCGGCATTGTATTGCACATTTTGATTAAAACTGTGCGCAAAGTACCTAAAAAAGATTGGTTCTACCAAGTATATTAAAAAAAACTTGCAATAAATTTGTTTTATAAGAGAAAATCCCTACCTTTGCACTCGCAATCACGAAATGATTGTAAACTATATCGCGGAGTGGAGCAGTGGTAGCTCGTTGGGCTCATAACCCAAAGGTCGTAAGTTCGAGTCTTGCCTCCGCAACTATCTAAAGGCTTTCAGTATTCACTGGAGGCCTTTTTCGTTTTCATCTTTCCTAAGCTTTATTAGCCTAATTTAAGCCGTCAATTTCCGCCCCGGCATGTTTATTGTAATGTAGATGTATGGATATCAACCGACAAAAAGACTTAACAATATAATAATATGGCTTATATAGACTATTACAACATTCTAGGGGTGAACAAAGGCGCTTCACAGGACGACATCAAAAAAGCGTACAAGAAGCTGGCCCGTAAATATCATCCGGACCTGAATCCGAACGATCCGGATGCTCACCGGAAATTTCAGGAAATCAACGAAGCCAATGAAGTACTGAGCGACCCGGAAAAACGGAAGAAATACGACCAATACGGTGAAAACTGGAAACATGCCGACCAGTTCGAAGCTCAGCAGAACCAATACGGACAGTATCAGGGTGGCTTCGGTGGTTTTAGCGGCTTTGGAGGCAGTAACGGCGGGGGTGCCCAATGGAGTGCCTCAGACGACGGCAGCGGCTTCTCCGACTTCTTCGAATCCATGTTCGGAGGCGGCGGTCGTGGCAGAGGCAACCATGCTTTCCGCGGCCAGGACTATAATGCAGAACTGCATGTCTCTTTGGCAGATGCAGCCCAAACACACAAACAGGTTATTACCGTCAACGGTAAGAATCTGCGCATAACCGTACCAGCCGGTATCGCAGACGGACAGAGCATCAAACTGAAAGGCCAGGGCGGTCCGGGCGTAAACGGCGGACCTGCCGGCGATCTGTACATCACATTCAGCATAGCAGAAGACAACCGTTTCAAACGGGTTGGCGACGATTTATATATAACCGCCCCGTTAAACCTCTACACCGCCATACTGGGTGGCGAACAGATAATAGAAACAATGGACGGCAAGGTAAAACTGAAAGTGGCTGCCGGAACGCAGAACAACAGCAAAGTCCGCCTGAAAGGCAAAGGTTTCCCTGTCTATAAAAAGACGGGCAGTTTGGTGACCTGATCGTCACCTACTCCATCGAGATACCGACTAATCTGACGGATAAACAGAAAGAGTTGTTCCGCGAAATACAGAGTCTTAATCAATAAAACACGAGTACTATGCAAACAGATTTAATTATAGTCAACGAATATTGCCGGATATGTCATATAGAACCTTCTTTCATCTTCAGGCTGGAAGAAGGCGGACTCATTGAAATCCGTATCATCGAAGGCGAAAAGTATTTACAGGCGGAGCAATTACACGATATCGAAAGATATACACGTATGTATTACGACCTCTCAATCAATTTCGAAGGAATCGATGCCATCCACCATCTGCTGAATCGTGTCAAATCCATGCAACAGCAAATCGGACATCTAAAAAAGATGTTGCGGGTATATGAAGCAAAAGATTTTGAAGAAAATGAATTATAAAATCCAATTGACACATCTACCTTACATTCAACCCGGTAGATGTGTCATTTTGTTACTAAAAGAAGCCTTACTCCCCGGCTTTCAACAGAAAAGCAAAAACTTTTTGTAAAATAATTTGGATTGTAAGAAATAATTCATACCTTTGCACTCGCAATCAGGAATGATAGCAACTATATCGCGGAGTGGAGCAGTGGTAGCTCGTTGGGCTCATAACCCAAAGGTCGTAAGTTCGAGTCTTGCCTCCGCAACAATTTGAAGAAGCGACACGAAAAGCGATGTACATTAATTGTGCATCGCTTTTTTATTGAATACCTACTTCGCTAAATATTTCAAATCACACAATAAACGGCAAAAACAAGGGCTTGAACGTAAAAAAGCCAGCAAGGATTACCCTTACCGGCTTATATTTTATACAATTTGAATTATAAGAAATATTCTATTTCATTCCACTGAGAAGCAATCTTCCTCTGCCTGTTTGTTATTCACAAACATATCCTTCACAAATAAATATCCGATACCACCGAACAGAGCTAAAAAAACAAAGCCGATAAGTATCAGTGGCTTTTTAGGTGAAGCAGGCTTTAATGGCACCGTTGCCGGGCTGATCACCGTATAGACCGGAGTTTGTTCCTGAACACGGAGTTTGTCCTGCTCCAGTTTCTGGGCCAACGTATTGTAAACATTGAAAGTCAGTGTCATTTCATTTTTCAGACGCTCCTGCTCGGTGCGGTAACTGGCAGAGATGATGTTCTTGTTCGCATCCTCAAAGGCGGCATACGCACGTTGGGCCTTGTAATAAGACTCACGAGCTTCTCCAAACACCTTCTCTGTAAACTCAAGATCCTGCTTGGCCTTCTGTGTACGGTAATTGGTGATGTATCCCTGAAGCTTTTCCACGACTATCTGAGTAAGGCTTGCAGAGATCAAAGGGTCCTGCATCTGGACAGAGACTGTTATTACCAATGTCTTTTTATCCACGGAGGCAGAGATACGTTTCTGCAATCCTTGTATTACGCCATCCTGTTCTCTGGTTAACCGGAAAGATGTTAATTCTCCCTTACCGGAAAGTTCTTCTTCTGAGAATAATCCTCTCACCCAACCAAGTAATTTGAAAGGAGCCTTTATCACATAACTCCACCACGCACTTTTCTGATGATCATCCATATATTCGTACAATGTCGATGAATAATCACCTTTTTCACTCTCTACCTGTACAGGAAACAACTCCAACAGAAACGGAATACTTTGTACCACATCCGGATACAGGTCCGGAGAGATA
Organism: Parabacteroides sp. AM58-2XD; assembly: GCF_003463685.1. Lineage (NCBI taxonomy): Bacteria > Pseudomonadati > Bacteroidota > Bacteroidia > Bacteroidales > Tannerellaceae > Parabacteroides > Parabacteroides sp. AM58-2XD. Next base: position 10,344 of record NZ_QSDP01000024.1, on the reverse strand, counting down.
GCGTCTGAACCAGCCGAAGAACCCAGGTTTATCCCTGCCATAGCAGCCAGACCACCCAGATTTCCCATCTTTTTGGACGGATCAGACGTTTCAGGTGCCAGCTTTACTGTCGTACTGTATTCTTTCGGTATGCTGAAAGCAACCACCAATCCTACAACTATCGCGACTCCACAGCATTTGAACAAGAACTTGCGTTCCCCCCATAGCCGTTTAGCCAACTCTATTAAATCTATCTCCTGCTCGTTTGTATCCATATCAGGAGCGTTCATTTGAATCATATCCATCTTTTTAATTGAAAATTAAAGATTGAAAATTGATAATTATTTCAGTGTGTTGATGATAGAGGTCACCATGGCTGCCATCGAAGTGGTTGAACTGGCTATGCTCAGAACTTCTGCCAGACTGGTCTTACGATCACGCTGCGTCTTGGTCGGAACGACAATTTCGCATCCCGGTTCTACCTTCGGATAACGTTTGAAGAAGATAAAGCTTTTCTTGGTCGTTGCCACCTTTCCGTTCATATAGATTACGATCGGATATTTACGAGCAATATCATTATAGCCACCGGCTTGCGACAGGCAATCTCCCACAGACATCCCTTTTGTATAGGTCACGCTGTTCGGATAGGTTACGGCTCCGTTTATCTTTACCGTACTCTGCAACTGAGGAATGTAGAGCGCATCTCCGTCACGCAGCACCACATCGTGCGCACTCCCCGGATTTGCCAGGGCCTTTTCCAGGTCGATACCCACTGAATAATCTTTAATGTTCTCCAAAGATAAAGCAACCGAATCACGGCTCTGTTTATTGGAACTCAGTTGTAGCAGAGTTTCCAGGCGGCGCATCTCATCTTCTGTCAACTGGCGTTTCAGGCTTGCTCCTTTTACATAGGCATCAGGCGTTATCCCTCCGGCTTTGGCGATAATATCACTCAAACGGGAGTTCTTTTCTGCCAGGACATAATCACCGGAAAAGGTAATCTCACCATTTACCTTCACTACCTGTTGTTCCTGATAACCCGGTGAGAAACGTACATACACCTCATCAAACGGTTCCAACGTAAAAAGAGTATCCCCTTTTTTTCCATTCACCGGTATCAATCCCAAATTGTCATTCAATTCAAAATTGAATACTTCGGCCGTACGGTTAGTATTTTCGTACGTTTTTGTATCCTTAATACGACGGGCTACTTCCACATTCACCGTTGCAGCCGATTCCTTCAAACCGCCAGCCATCATAATAGCATCTTCCACTGTCAGATTGTTCCGGTAAGGAAGAACTGTGTCTATAAAATTCACAGCCCCGCTTACTTTAATCGTATAAGGTTCTCTCAAATCAAAGAAAGAAGGGATATAAAGTTGGTCTTCCGGCTTTAGTTCCATATCGGGAGCAGTACCGTTCAGGATACCACGGATATCTACGGCTATGACAGTCGTTGTAAAATCCGGATTCAAACGGGTGATCTGAGCACGACCGGCAAACTCATCTCCTTTCAAACCCGCTGCCTGATCAACCAGTTGACGGACCGTATGAACCGTACCATTCAATTCATATTCTCCCGGACGCCAAACGGCTCCTGTCACTGTCAGACGATTTTCATAGAAGGGGATCACAGAATCCACCAACAAAGAATCGCCATCCATCATTGCAAAAGTCGGATATTTATCTTCCGTAACAGTAGCTATCTGATAACGGCTACCGGCTTTTCGCTTGATACGGACATCTTTCTTATACGCATCCCCGGTAAAGCCTCCGGCCATATTCAATAACTGTGAGAGCGTTTCCCCCTTTTTCAACTCAAAAATACGGTTACGTTTTACTTTTCCTTGTACCACAGCCAGTTGGTCATAAGGAGAAACGATCACCATATCATTCTCTTCCAGACGGATATTCGTATTGTATTTACCGTTCAACAAATAATCGTACACATCCAGGCTGGCTACCTCCTTGCTATTCCGGTAAACTTTGATTCCACGAAGCGAACCGATCTCATTCACTCCACCTGCTGCATACAACGCATTAAACAAAGTAGCAAACGATGGAAGCGTATAGGTCCCCGGAGCAACGACCTCTCCTACTATATTCACTTTGATACTACGTATCTGGCTCAGACTAACGGAAACAAATGTATTAGCCCCGTCCGTACTTCCAGACTCTGTATCTCCCGACAAGGTAGACATGATCCGTCCCAATTCCTGTCGGATACGGTTTTCAGCAGTTTCGATAGTCAGTCCGCTGACAGATACCGGGCCTAGATTAGGGATAAGAATTGTTCCTTCGGGAGAAACCTTCAGTTTCAGATTCAGTTCAGAATCTCCCCATACATTGATCAACAATTCATCTCCGGCAGATAAAACATATCCTTTGGGAGTCGGTACATTCAGATCCGGCTCAAAGGACAGATTCTTATTTGAAAATATTTCGCGACCGAACACGGTTCCGCTTAGATCTCCTGCCGGACGATTGGCTTCCCGCTGGGCATCCAAAGGAGGTATCACCTTTCCATCCGGAATGGCAACCGTACGATCTGTAACCACAGCATCCGATGCTGTACGCGTAGCCTGTTCCGTCCCGGACTGTCCCATCCGTTTATTTATCTCCTGGCGAATCTGGTCATCCGTCATACCCGCGGCTTTCGCCTTATCAATCAAATCCTGGGACACCTGTGCCGACAATGGAACCGCCAACCACAGTAATCCCCCCAATAATACATTTCTGATTACGATATTCATATTATTATTTGTTTTTGTTGTTATTTCGATTTTAGAAATAATTGAATCATCTGTTTATTGACTGGTTGTAACTGGCTCCCCTCTTGAGAGGGGGTAGAGGGTGTGTTAAAGCCAGTCAATAAAACAAGCCTTGTTACAGGTTTATTTGCCGTCTGCTTCAGCTGACGGATTAGTAAAGGGGTTATCTCATTGGACTTTAGTCCCATTTCTTACAGGTTTCTATCTAGGAGAAATGTGGCTGAAGCCAAAAGAGAGAAACAACTTGTAAACCGTCAGCTGAAGCAAACGGCAAATGAAACTGTAATAGTCAAGTGACTCTGATTATGGTGGTTGTATGGCGGGGATATGACACACCCCCTTCCCCCTCTCCAGAGGGGAGCCAGGTACAACCAGTTGCTATAAAAGATAGCTCAAACCTGATAATTTCTGAATCAAAACTTCCTGAACTCCAATCGGGCATAATCCGATTGCAGAACCAGATGCTTCGATGTTAATTCTTTGACGCCGAAGCGTTGTTCTGTTCCGTTCATGCCAAATGGCAATAAGTCTTCAACTTTGCTGATTGGCATGACTACAAACAAGGAATCTCCGGTATATTCCATATTACCGGTTTGACTGGTTACATCAACCTTCATCAAATTGATCGTATGCAAAGCCACGCTGTAATAAGCACGTTCCGGAACTTCTTCCTCTCCCGATGCATATTCTATCTTCATGATCTGCCAGCGACCATCCAGGTCGCCATTAATCGGCATTTTTCCACAAGCGCCAGCCATCAACAGTAGCAACGCACCTATTATATATCTTTTCATCGTATCCATCCTGTTTTTCTGATTGTTAACATGCCACCGGCACTTTTACCCAACATCGCTCCCCGGTCTATACCCAACGATGCTGTAAAATCCCATCCTTTCAATTGGTGGGGAGTATATTTCAATTCAGCTAAAGCATTTCCGTTCTTTTTGATCTCATAAAAAGGCAAACTATAAGTTCCCCAATTACGTGTAACGGATAAAAGGACACTATATTGCAAATCGGCACAAGGATTTCCCATAATCCCGAAATGATGTCCCTGCAAACGATTACTTTTAAAAATTATTTCTCCATCATCATTATAAATAGGAGACATAACCAGCGGATTGCCGATCCCCATCCCCCAATGTTGCCAGCCGGTATAAATACCATGATTATAATAATTATCCGCACCACTCACCTGCTCCGGTATTTCCGGTGTATGATCCCAATAAACAGGACCAGTCTGATCCTTTGTTGAAATATATTCGTAAACGAAACTACCGATCACCGGATTCTTAGGAAACGTTATTTCCACTCCAGCCAGACAATCTTTCCAGCCATATTCCCCAAACATCTGCGAATGGTCTTCGAAATAATGTTCGTAATAGGGACGGATTGTCCAATCTTTTGGTGCATACCAGGTTAGTGAGAAATTCCAACTCCCTAAATGATTACCATAAATATTCGTTTGTTCTCCCATCGGCGTACCACTACTCCCGCCGCTTGGAATAAACACCTTAAAGAAATCCTTTATCCCGTTCGGCATATCGGTCTTCTTGTCCCCAATAAAGGCATTCCCTCCGAATTGAGCAGCCATCTCCAACCCACCTTCAAAGATCAGAGGAAATTTCTCCCTATTACCGATCTTCACATATAAATCTTTGGAATGATAAAGCACATGTTCCGTATGTTTTCCGCCCGGAACTACAAAGTCCTTCTGCCAGCCGTCATCCGTAAACATACCATAAGCAATATGCCCTTTAAAAGCCAACCAACCTTTTGTTCCCGGAACGAGCGTATATTCGGGAATACCGATACGAACCTGCGGAATCGGACGCGCATTTCCGGAGAATGTCAGTCCACCGCTACTCAGTAACGGATTATTGAACTCGCTATGTCGTTCCTTGCTTCCGATGCTCAACCCCAGGCAACGGTATTTCAGATCTGCATACAATTGTTGTACTACAAAAGTCGAAGTAAAATTATAGGCGACAGCCAAATCCGCCCCGAAAGCATACGAGAAAGGTTTATCCTTTTCCAACTCCCGGAAAACACCGGCACGCAGATACCCGTTATTCTTTTCGATAGAGGACAATCCCTGCTTGTTTGCCGTCAGCCAGAAAGGGGTATGTTCGCCTCCGCTGAAGCTGACACCAGTCTCCGCCCGATAACTCAGCCCTTTCGTAAACTGAGCATAAGAGGTTAAAGGAAGCATACACATGCTTCCCAAAAGGATTAAGTTAGATACAATTTTCATTTATTTCAGATATAAAATGAAAAGCAGATCATCTCCTGCCCAGTTCGCGGGAGACGCTGCTTAAATAATTTCGTTGATACTGTAAATCAGATAACAAAAGGACACGCGACTCTTCATCGGCAAAAGTCCGGGATAAACGGTGGAGATTCTGCCGGACACGGTCGACCAGGCGTACCTCCAGATAACTAAGAAAAAGATAGCGGACCAACTCACTTCGACGCACCCGGTCACTATGCGATGAATTGGTATGCAAAGCATAAAGGTTATCCAATTCTTTCGTTTCCGGTTGGTTCTTTTGCGGTCCCGCGTCGAGCGCGGGAACAAGGCTGTCAGTCGGTAACAAATCGTCAGAAGATAGTATTTTCCGGATATTATCCACATAAAGGGCCTCTTCCCCTTCTTCCGTCAGGCATAAAGTATCCGGCCAACGTCGGCAGGCAGTAACCAAGAGCGACTCCGCTTTCCGTCTCGCCGGAGGGATCATCGCCTTTCCTACCCAACGGATAAAGGCTTCGCGCCCCAACGAACGGAACATCTCATCCGCATCCTTACCGCCTTCCGGTAATATATCCACCACCCGGAGACCGGCACTGCGCAGTTTGGGCATTACCCCCGTAACCGTTTCCCGCCCTACCTCGTCGGCATCCAGAAAAAGACAAACCGTAACGGCCTCTTTCCGGATCATAGCAATATGATGCTCCGACAAATTCGTGCCACAAAGGGCAACCGTATTGCTAAAACCAGCCGCATGCATCGCCAACGTATCTTTGTATCCTTCGGTTAAAAAAACGATTCCCGTCTCACGAACCTTCGTCACAGCCCGGTACCAGCCGTAAAGCAATTCATCTTTCTTATAGATCGCACTGGTCGAACTGTTTATATATTTGGGGATTTTCTTAGCAGGCAGATCTCCCCGATAACGTGCTGCAAAAGCAACCAACTCGCCCGCCGCATTACGAATCGGAAAAACAATCCGGTCACGGGTAAATTTCCAGGCTTCAGGCACGATAGCCGGAGCAATCCCAACCTCAAAAGCAGCATAGGTCTCCCGCAATTCTTCCATTCCCGGATCATATGGAAGCAATGTCTGCCTGTAACGTTCATTCATTTCAACCGTCGGAGCTGGTACCTGTTCCCGCACCTGATGCGGGACTGCAAGGGAACTATCCTTTTCAACCGGTTGCTTATCAGGCCTGTGTTTTTGCGATCCCGCATCGAGTGCGGGAACAGGCAAGTGGCAGATATCCGCACAAAGACGGACCGCCTCACCAAAGCTACATCCCTCCTTCTCCTGTACGAAGCGGAAGACATCCCCTCCGGCTCCGCAACTAAAACAGTGGTATACCCCTTTTGCCGGATCCACCCGCAGCGAAGGATGATGATCGTCATGGAAAGGGCACAAGCCCAGATAAGCCGCCCCTTTCCTTTCGAGAGTCAAGTAATGGCCGACCACCTTTACCAGATCGACCCGTTCCTTGAATGATGTGATCTCCAGCCTGTTCATCAGTCCTCAAAATGTAAATTACCACCCGGATTCACAAAAGACGTATAAGTATCATTCCTATATACCTCGGCAATACCTGTCGAGCCGTTACGATTTTTCAGGACATACAACTTGAGCAGATGGGAGGCATTCGACCCGCATTGGGCCGTATTCTTCCCGAAACGTTCCGGACAACCGATAATCACCACACAATCCGCCACAAATTCAATGGCACCCGAATCACGCAAATCGCTCATTATCGGGACAAACCCATTCTCGGAACGCTTCAACACCTCACGATTCAACTGCGAAACCACCAACATGGCACAATTAGCCTCTACGGCAATACGTTTCAATACCGTAATCGTATGACGGATCACAGACTCTTGTGTCTCACCCTTTTTCGTCAATGGAGCAAGTGTATGCAAGTAATCGATCACTACAACATCGCATTCACCTTTACGGCTCCGGAGCATAATCTCCGCCCGCAACGCATCCAGGCTCATAGAAGAAACATTCGTAAAATAATAAGGCGTTTTTTCCATACCGGCAGCATACCGTCTCATCCGATCAATATCCCCCTCACGAAGTCCCCCTATACGCAGGCGGGCAGCCTCCACACCGGCATAACCGGCAAAAAAACGGGCAGCAGTCTGTTCGCCCGTCATTTCAAAACTGAAATGAAGCACATGTTTACCCTGGCGAGCCATATTCATTGCCATAAACATCGCCAGCGCCGTCTTACCGTCACTCGGAAGACCGCCCAGCACCAGCACTTCCTTCCGGTAAAGTCCTCCCGTCAGTCCGTCCAACCCGTTGATTCCGGTCAGCATACGCACCGAATCATCCTTACGGCTCATCCGGTCGAGATGATCGTCTATAGACAACTTCATCACTTCACTAAGCGGCAGAAGCGAATCCGATTCCGAATTATCCATACGCAAGCGTAGCAAATCACGCTCGCAGTCTTCTATCACCTTCAGGTAGTCCATACCGTATTGCAGGCATTCCGATGCTTTTTGTACAAACAGTTTATGCATACACCCCAGCAGATAATGATGAAGGATTTCGCGGGCATACTCTACAGCGTTATGTTCCAGGCGAACCGTCTCCATTCCATCCGACAAGTACGCCATGCCTCCCATCTTCACGTAACGCTCCGGATCTTTCTTTTTCATTTCCTCTTCCACCAGGATCAGGTCAGGCCGTTTATTACGGTTAAACAGATCGGTAAACGCTTCGTAAATAAACCCATGATCCGGATCGGAAAACATTTCCGGACGCAACAATCCGACCACCTCAAGAATCGCCACCTGGTCCAGAAACAGCGAACAGAGCAAAGCTCTTTCAATTACATTCTTTTCCATACTCATAGCAACTTTTTAACAGGTCGGTACGGGGTACGTTCCCATGACTTATCTTCAACTCGGCTTCCTCTCTCCGCAAGCCAATCACATCCGGTTCAACCTGTTTTTTAGTCACTCCGGTTCTTTTACCCTCTTTCGGTGTTTCCGCAGGGATCTCCGGAGCCGTAAAACGATCATAACCGCAAACACGAAAGCAGATATGGCCTGCCACCCGTTTCACTTCCACCAAAGACTCACTTTCCAGTGAACTGACATATCTTCTGACCGAGCGACTGTCTACCTCCATAAACCGTGCCAGCTGTTCGTAAGTTATGAAACATTCACCTCTACGGCATAAGACTTGCTTTCCTTTGATCGACACATAGCCGTCGGCATAATTGCACAAACAAAATAACAACCAATGCACTATCCCGATCATACGTTCACTATTATCGGATGCAAACATCCGTTCTATTATTACACGAGGTACTTTCAAATAGGATTTTCCAAAATACATCAAGGCCTTAACATCCGTGTAAATATTCTCATTTTCAGCCATTTCCATAATGCCGTTTGTTTGTCACGCATAAAACACAGTAAATCAGCCCCATACACTACCTCCTGCCGGATGGCTGTCAAATCCCTACATTATATATAAGAATAAAAGAAAAGGTATTCTTTCTTTTTATGCGTTTTGATTATTAAAATTGATTGGTTAAACAAAATACAATTGTATTCAGTTACAAAAACAATTGTATTTGTATGTAAAGACAGTTGTTTTTGAAATCAGAAACAATTGTTTTTTTACATATGCAAAACATCATGGTTCGCCCAGAAAATCCACAATAATTGCAACCTGTAAAGGAGACAAGATACGGGCTCCTTTAATCCATCCTGAACGAATCAGACGATCGTATAATTCTTTGTTTATTATTACCCAACGTGTAAGTCTTCTCGAGGCTGAATGGGGTGTTAATCCTGGAGCATAAAGGATAGCCAATTCCTGCCATCCAAAAGTTTTTTGTTGAAATAGTTCTTCCATAATAAGATGATTTTAAGTTGTTTTATTACCCTATAAATATACACATAAATTCGGATATAACAACTATATAATCAAATAAATTCAACAAAAAATGCATCTAAATGCCCGTTCGGTTCCATTCGGATCATTCAGCCTATATCCCCACCGTATCTTTGTAATGAATTCAAGGGAAAACACCGGTTAATCTCCCCTGAATCCACCAGTAATTTCCAATTATCAATTTTCAATTAAAAAGCTATGTCATTAAAGTATCGTGTCGTCCTCAAAAAGGACATGAGCAAGGGAGCTGCCAAAGGCGCTCAATTGTATTACGGTCAGGTCCGTTCGATGGAGAAGACCACTTTCAAAAAATTGTGTAAACTGGTCTCCGGTTACTGCACCGCCAAACCCGGTGAAGTAGAGTTGGTGATCGATGGTCTGATTTATGTTCTCTGCATGCTGCTCGAAAGCGGCAATGTCATCCAAATGGGCGAATTCGGCAACTTCCGCATGATTGCCGGCAGTAAAGGTTCATCCACCCTGAAGGATTACGATCCGATGTTGTTTAAGAAGGCCCGTATTATCTTCACCCCCGGCGCCATGCTGCGTCAACTGGTCTCCGAAGCCAGTTACGACCGTCTGGACCCATTCTCCGATCCGGAAGAAAAGAACGGAGAAGGTGGCGAAGACAGACCGGAAATCGAGTGAAATAATTTGCCAATGTGCTAATAAGGCAATATGCCAATTCTGATAATAACAGTTGGTATTTCCATTGGCACATTGGCATATCGGCAAATTAAATAATTATTCTTATTATGACCAAAAAGGATTTTATCACCAAGTATCTTCCCCTAGCTCAAAAGGCCGGGGAAGCTTTCCGGATCAATCCGGTTGTTATCCTGGCACAAGCGGCTATCGAAACCGGTTGGGCACAAAGTGATCTTTGCCTGCAACATCATAACTTTTTCGGTATCACCGCTTACGGGAAAAAGAACGTCTGGTGGACCGGGACCTCCGTGCAACTGAGCACCAACTCCCTCTCCTTCCGCACATATCCCGCCCCATTACACTCTTTCATGGACTATGCCCGCCTGCTCCGCCACGCCTACACCGATGCCGCCGACGTCAGCTACAAGCCTGCCGCCTTTGCCCTCAAAATCGGTTACAGCAAATACATCAGCGAAGTAAACGGCGACAACCGCGAAGCCTACCGGCGAATGCTGGTCTCGATCAGTCGGACAATCGAAAAAGCGATAGCGAATTAGGTTCATATCTTATCAGATATGAGTGTTTGTTTATAGCAACAGGTTGTAACTGGCTCCCCTCTGGAGAGGGGGAAGGGGGTGTGTCATATCCCCGCCATACAACCACCATAATCAGAGTCACTTGACTATTACAGGTTCATTTGCCGTCTGCTTCAGCTGACGGTTTACAAGTTGTTTCTCTCTTTTGGCTTCAGCCACATTTCTCCTAGATAGAAACCTGTAAGA
>NZ_QSDP01000239.1:0-1205 GCF_003463685.1 Parabacteroides sp. AM58-2XD | reverse complement strand
ATTTCCTTTTTCTATCAAGGAACTTAATTTATTTTAAAAGAAACATCTTTAGTTATTTCTTTTTGTGGATTATTGCACGCAAACAATATACCACATAAAAGCAATGTATACTTGTTCATATATTTAGTTTAATAAATTAGTAATATCAAATCGTATAATTGCAATTTCGGGCTCTTCCGTCACTGTATATAATGTTTTTTCGTCTTCTGAAACAGCAATTCTACCAACGCTTCTTTCTGATCTTAAATTTTTTAATAAATTTCCTTTGTGATCAAACACCAAAATATTACGGGGTTTGAGTGTTTTAAGTTTTTCTCTGCTTAAAACCTCACCGAAATAACTACAAAAAATGTAATTCTTGGTTATTTTCACATCAGGAAAACCCAGTTTTAACTGTTTTCTGTCCAATTGATCACCTTTATAAACCGGTTTTTCTATGTAATGATCCCAAAGTAGTTCACTACCTCCTTTTTGTTGTTGGTAGCAGGCGATATAGCCTAAAGATGCCATAACAAATACAAATTTGCTGTTATGGGTATCAATATTACCTACATAAGAGGTCATATTGGTACTTTTGTGATTATTATCAGGAACTTCTCCTAAACTATCTATAATACTTAAATTATTATCAAGAACTATTAAAGGTTCGGATATACCAAAAGGGACAGAACCTACAAAACAGTTGTCATTTAATATTTTTCCGCTAGTAATATGTGCATTAGTACTTTTCAATGGAATTTCTTTAGCTATGGTTAATTCAGTATTGTTAACAATTTCTTCCCAATTATATTTCCTAAGCTTTTTTAACATCAAATCATATATAAGTATGTTATTGTTTTTATCAAATCCCCAATAATTGGGCTGTATAAATTCTTCTGGTGCACTTCCAAATTTACCAGCGTGTTTAATTTCGCTACCATTGTCTGTATCAACTATTTTTATGACATCTTCTCCTTTGTGCATAAGCAGGAACAAATTATTATTTATAATTTCGATGCATAGAGGGTAACTCATTACAATTTCATTCGGATAATCAATGCTTTTGATAGGGGTTTCATCCGGTAGAATTAATAAATCTGATTTTTGTTTAGTACAAGAAATACAGAATAATAACAAGAAGAAGATCGTATTTTTCATTACATAAAAATATTTATTAAAATAATGACTTTTTGGTTGAATGAAATCAGAGAACTTTCGATAAGTCA
>NZ_QSDP01000238.1:0-1211 GCF_003463685.1 Parabacteroides sp. AM58-2XD | reverse complement strand
CATTAAAGGTAATGAAAATCAGCCACTTGACCTATTTTATTGTACTAAATTTTATCAATTAACTTATTTGTTCTCAACGGATTAGTTATAAATTTAACGAAGTATTATTTATACATACCTTTAATAATTAAGAAAGCATTGTCTTTTTCAGGTGAAGGGTAGGAGTAGAAAGCTCCTGTCTGCAATCCTTTGTTGGCGTTCTCTCCGTAGAACCGTCGTACGGGGCTAGTGATAAGTTCGTCGGGTTTCGCTTCTGGCATATCGCCGTAAGGCTGTATGGGGAAATAACCGGAACCGCATCGTGCGTTGCCGATTGAGACAGTCTCGATAATGAAGCGGGAACTTCCCGCTTCATTATTAATATCATATCGAGCCACGAGACGTGTCAGTCGGAAACCGATCTGCAAGCGCGCAGCACTGCCTGAATCTGTCAGGTCTAACGGAGTGGTCAGTGCCCCTGCCATAGCGAGCGGTGTAGCCAGTGTGTCTGCCGGAACGGTTGCACTGAGCAGGTGCGTATGGTAAGTAGTGAATGTGCTTTCGTGGGGGATGCCTTCGGTAGCCAAACGGGGTGTACCGTCTTCGCTTTCCGTAAAGGTGATGGGGGTGAAGTCGGCGGGTTTAACCACCTTCGTGGTAGCCGGGTCGACCAGCGTCGTATCGTTTGCGATACAGTATAGTTTTACGAATAGTCCTTTTTTGAGTTTGAGCAGTCCGTTCGTTTCGTTGCCGTCGGCATCGGTGGTGTTGAGTTGCAGCTCAGTGGCTCCCTGTGGCAGTTTGTCGTTGGCATCGGCGCGGTAGGCGAAGCGTTCGAGGAAGGTGTATTCGCCGTTTTCCGTCTCAGCTCCGAAAACGTATACATCGAGCATCGAAACGGCATTTTCGGCGGCTGTAGCGATGGGTCTCCCTGCCTTTGAGGACACGGGGGTTACAGACAACTTATTTTTCAAAGTCATCATCACTTCCCGGCGTGCATTGTCCGCGTCCGGGGTGACGGGATCGGTACCCGTTTGCTTTGTCTCTTCCGTGCAGCCGGCCAATAGGCAGGCACTGCATAAAAGTATTGTGCTTAGTTTGTGAAAATTGTTCATATCGCTGTTTCCATTTAAAATCCAAACAAAGTTGGATAATTCATTATTAATTAACTTTTATAATTTATCTTTGTATCAGGATGTTAAGAGGAAGTAGGCTCTGCTGAGGAGCAACCT
>NZ_QSDP01000237.1:0-1225 GCF_003463685.1 Parabacteroides sp. AM58-2XD | reverse complement strand
TTTCAATTCCTTCATTCGCTAGACATCAGAATACATTCCTTCATTCGCTAGACACAGAATACATTTCCCACATTGTTGGGATCAGAGCTACAAAGTATTATTAAAGAACCTATTCCTTTTGAAGCTATTTTTGAAGACAGCGATAATAGTATTCAACTATGTTTCAATAAAAAAGCTGAAGGGTTAACTGTTCAAATATCTGATAACAAAGGAATTAAAATATTCAATGAAACCTTCAATGCTTCTCAAAATGAAATTAAGACTATTTCATTAAACGATCTTGAGGTTGGAGAATATACGATAGTTGTAACTGAGGGTAATAAGTACGCCGTAGGTAAGTTTGTACTGTAATGGAAAAGGGACTTCTTTTGGAGAAGTCAACACTGTCCATAAAATTGTGTAAATGAAAAACTACAGGTATTGTTACTTGTAGTTTTTTTATTTACTAAATTTGAAAAATGTAAATTTTATGGAGATTCCCAAAGAATTATTGAGCAAGGAGTTCTTAAGTCAATTTAAAAGTGAAGAAGACGTAAGTAAGTTTCTAACGACTCTTCACAGTCAAGTACTTGAACAAATGCCTGAAGGTGAGATGGATGCTTATTTAGGATATGAAAAACATTCAGTCTCAGGTATAAATACCGGCAACTCCCGCAACGGCAAATACTCTAAAAGATTCAAACCGAGCATGGTGAATCCAGTATAGAAATTCCTCGTGACCGTCAGGGAGAGTTTGAACCGGTGATAATTCCCAAACATCAGTCCCATGGTCTTTCGATAGAAAAGCTGTCATGTCGTTGTATGCCAAAGGTATGAGTGTTTCAGATACTGAAGAGGAGATGAAAGAAATCTATGGAATAACCCTGTCTACATCGGCTATATCCATCATAACGGGCAAAGTCACCCTAGCTGCTGTAAAATGGCAGAATCAGCCGTTAGAGAGTCTTTATTTGATGGTGTGGAGATGGTGGTATAGTCTTTAAGGTTCGGGAGAATGGCTAGGTGGTTAACAAGATCGTTTACCTATTTGTGAGTATTTTAAGATTTATAGGAACTTCTATTGAATCACAATTCGGAAATCCTTCAGAATTAACATCTATTGGTTAGGCTAGTTCTATTTCATACTCCTCCTTATGATTTGAAGACAACATATCTTCTACTTCTTCTTTATTACATGATATAAAGGGAATGTCAATATTGTATAAACATATTTTACAATCATTTT
>NZ_QSDP01000236.1:0-1250 GCF_003463685.1 Parabacteroides sp. AM58-2XD | reverse complement strand
AGCTTTAAGTCTTTTAAGGTTAATGCTCCCCTTCGTCTTATTATTTTTCAGCATGGAGAGTGCCATCTTTGTTACTACCGAGAAATTTTGTGCAGCATTCTTGATTTTACGGCTGCAATCCTCACCGAAAGTAACATCCAGCTGCCAATGAAGATTGTTTTCGATCCCCCAATGCTGCCTTATGGCTAAGGCAATCCTTTCCGGATCAGAAGCATCTAACGAGGATATGAAATATCTCGTTTCCACGGAGCATTCCCCGGTTACCGATATGACCCTCTCACTCTCCATACTTATTACAGATTGAAGACCTTCGAATTTATCTCCGAAAATTCCTTTTGTGAGATTCCCCATACTTAATACGGTGCATCTCCTCTTTTCTATCCGGCCATGCCCCGTATTCTCGGTGTTATATCGACCTACGGTGGCAATACCTTTACGTGTGTAACCCTTATATGTGTCCAAGGCCTTTTTGATATCTTTTAAAATATTTTTCTGATTATCTTTTATGGCAATGATATAATTGGATTTACGCTCTATGATCTCCCGGGTGATCTTCTTCTGACATCCCATTGCATCGATTGTTATGATACAGTCTTCTAAATCCAACGCTTTGATAAGCAATGGAACGGCTGTGATTTCGTTACTTTTGTCATCGACCTTGACTTGACCCAGAGATATTCCATTTTCGGCCGCCCATGCAGAGACTATCCATAGTTTGAATCCCTCGCGTCCGGTGGTATGTTCCTGGTCGCATTTACTGGGACCTCTCATCAGTTTTCCATCTATGGCTACAACACCGCTAATCTTTCCGCAAACCTCCTTTACCCAGTTGCGGAACACAAGTTCAAAATAAGCAGGTTTGATTATATTGAAAAAACGGTTAAATGTGTCATGACTGGGGATAGAACTTAGCCCAGGTAACCTTTTTTGGAAAAAGTCGAACTTGGCTTTACCAAACTCCTCAATCTCGTTCCAACTCTGAGCTCCACAGATAACGGCAGCTACAGCTATATATATGATTGTTGCCATATCATGAACTTTACGGCGATCCATCCGGGGATCTTCTATTTGTTGACAAAGACTAATTATATCCATTTTTATGTTAGTTATTGTTTAATAAATACTATGTAAAGATAATGACTTATTCTTAAAACAATATACTATAATAGATTATTAATCAACAATCTAAATCGATTAAGTAATAGTTTTTTTACTGTAAATTAGATATTTATTTTAATGCGTCTGCCCTG
>NZ_QSDP01000235.1:0-1260 GCF_003463685.1 Parabacteroides sp. AM58-2XD | reverse complement strand
CATATTCTTATGTTTTTAGCAAAAATTTTCCGATAAAATAGGAGAATAAAATTCATCCCTTTTGATAACGGCGAACATTCTCGCCACAAGTTTTGCCCGTAAAGCATTGATAATGGTCATTTTGTTCTTTCCTTCATCAACTTTACGTTCATAATACGCTTTAAGCTCACCACTTTTCCTATGTGTTATTGCCACAGCAGACATGTGTAGCAACGTTTTAATATACTTACAGGCTCTCTGCGAGACTCTGTTTTTGGAGTGCTGGCTACTTCCAGAAGTATAAGCAAACGGTGCCACACCTGCATAACAGCAGAACTGCCTGGGATTATCGAAGCGTGTAAAGGCTTCTGTTGCAATTATCATATTCATGGCAACTACACGACCGATTCCATCAATGGATGTCAAAAGATCCATCTGTCGGCTTAGTATCTTAGTTGATTCTATAATTCTGTTCATTTCATCTTCTATTGCTTTTAGTACCTGTTCCAGGGATTTGATTAACATTTTCAACCTACTGGATTTATCTTTGTATAATGCTTTAGGCATAAAGTCTTTCTGATCGGTCAACTGAGCTTTATATTTTGATAAGTCTACCAGATAGAGAGTCCGTTCTGCCTCCAATTGATTTAAACGAGTCAGTTCTTCAGAGGGACGTTTATAACAAACTGCCTGATCACAAAATCGGGAAGCATATATGGCGATACGTTTTGCATCCACCTTATCGTTTTTACCACGAGTCAGACCTGAGCAATACTTTATCTGGGTTGGATTTTCCAGCCATAACTTACAATCTATTGATTTACAAACACAAATCAAAGGATAAGTATATTGTCCCGTATGTTCAGCACAGATTATAAAATCTCCATTTGTCATATTTAAATCCCGCTTTAATTCGTTGATCAGCTTTAATATAGCTTGCTGATGATTTGTCACTTGTTCCTCTGTTACCACTTTAGAACCACACATTACGCAGATATCCAACTTCTTTTTTGAGACATCTACACCGATAAAATAAAAGTTTTCCATATTTTTGTATTGGGCAAAAAAGAGAGAAAGGAACTTGAACTTAGCCTAAAAACCTTAACAACTAAGGTGTTATATTCTTATATAGGTCTGGGTTCAGGGTAGACAGAGAGTCCTAATATGAACATGAATCTTATTCCATTTTTTTACTGGTTCACTCTTTGTCTTCCTTTCTTTCAATGGTTTGACATATTACAAATCTATCTTTTTTATCTTATCGAAATTCTATCTGCCAAA
>NZ_QSDP01000234.1:0-1287 GCF_003463685.1 Parabacteroides sp. AM58-2XD | reverse complement strand
TTCCAGATAATAGATGTCGTAGAAGCCCGGACAGTAATTCCTCTACGTTTCTCTATATCCATAGAGTCCGTTATGGTGTCACCATTATCCACACGGCCGCACTTTTCCGTTGCTCCACTGGCAAACAGCAGATTCTCGGTTACGGAAGTTTTTCCTGCATCAATGTGAGCAAGAATTCCTAAATTTATAATATTCATTTGGATTAAGCAATAATATACTACAGTAGATGCATTGTCGAAACGCACCTTTTAATACCTCCTCGTAGCATATGAGAACTACAGGATTACTAACTCGTATTAATATGTATATTATTACTGCCGCATAACGATTACAAAATTACACAAAAAAATATATCTAACAAAAGTGGGAGGATTTTTTAACTTTTTACCATAGACATTTTATTAGGGAAGCGTAGGTTCAACTGGCAAGTACAAATAAGTAGAAATGTTTGAACAACACCGTTTTAGGAAGTTGAAAAATCAAGTTTCTCTCTCGGTATAGCGTTTATTTTGGCCAATATCTTCTTTAGTTTAGCATTTGTGTATTTCCCATTCGTGTTCTATTTAGCTCCTTATTATGAGTATGTAGCAAGTTACTTATCAAATTCAGCCTCTTTGAGGGTCAAATATGGTTTTGCAAATGGTGACTGACAAGACATAAACAAGGTCAGCAGGAATTTTTTACATAAATGGACATGAATGTATATAACCTAAAATAAGAATAAATTTTAATAAGGGCTGCCCAAAAAGAAAAAAATGCAGTTGCCATCCTATAGATACTTGCAGAAAGGATAAAATTTACTTTTAGACCTTTTGGGATAGCCCTTATTAATACTTCAGATAAAATTCCTTAGGTTATATTTTCAATCCTTTGGACCGGGTTTCCTCCTTGGCATACAGTCCCGGACGCCCGATTATGACATGGTTGGCAACGATACTATCCGCCGGACTGCGTATCTGCGGCGGTGCATTTTCGGGATATTGCGCCTGCCTGTTCCTCACATCTTCCGCTTCCGGCTTGAGCTGTTGCCCTTCATTCTCCTTTTCTGCGACTTCGGGCGTGGGTGGCGCAAGCTCCAGCTGAATTTTTCGGTCAAGGGCGGCAAGTTCGGACTTCAACTGCTTCAGCTCGTCCTCCTTCTTCCACACCTTACCCGCTATCTCCTGTAACTGCGGTATCTCCATCTCCAGCACCTCGTTCTTCGCCTTGTACTGGTCGATGATGGAGGGTATCCTCTCCATCGCGTTGAGGAAGTTGCGGGCGGCGGCCAACGGGTCAGCCATCGCC
>NZ_QSDP01000233.1:0-1292 GCF_003463685.1 Parabacteroides sp. AM58-2XD | reverse complement strand
AGAAAAGTCTTAACTATGAAAATAGAACCTTAACGACTGGATTTTTTACGTGAAGATTTTGCAAACCAAAGTCTCTTGACTATGATTCGTGAGATCTTATAAGAGGTCTCTTTCCATAAAGAGGCCTCTTTTTATGATTTAGAAAATCAGATTAGTATCCCAATAATTTTCTTAAATAGTTAATATCCAAGGCTGCTTTGTAAAGTCTTCTTTTTAGACTCAGTTTGTCTTTTTGTTCTGATACGATATGTAAAGCTACTTTTCTAAGCACTGACAAGTTTTGCGAGGAGTATCCTTTCCTTGCCCTGCAATTATCCTCTTTAAAAGTAACATCCAGGTGCCAATGAAGTTGGTTTTCAATGCTCCAGTGTCCCCTTATCAGCTTTTGAAAGTAAGACGCGCTTAATCCGATCTCATCACTGATATAATATCTGGTTTCATAGGTTGTCTTCCCGTTTATTTCCCGACTTGACTCTATTTTTATAATCGTGCCCAGTCCCCTCCAAGATCGAATAGTTTCCGCAAGCAGATATTCCCTTGCAGGAAGAATGCAGCACTTCCTGACCTCTATCCTTCCATGATCTTTATTTACGCTCGTATCTTTATCAAGGCCGCCGTTTACTTTAAATGCACATTCAATATCTTCATACAGAGATTTCTGATTGCCCTTTACCGACAACAAATAATGGCCTTTCTTATCAAGTATTAAGTCAACGATCTCTCGCTGTGTCCCCATGGCATCTATGGAGACAATCGCCTCTTCAATGTCAATCTCCGACAAGACAGCAGGGATGGCTGTTATCTCATTAGACTTGTCTTCTACCTTTCCTTGAGAGATACAGAACCTATTCTCGCTTACCCAAGCATTCAGGATATACAGACCTTTATTTCCTGTGGAAGTCGGAGATGTCCCACCTTGTTTCTTTCCATCTATAACAATCTGCTTTTCTGATAAATCAGACAGGATTGATTTACCATAACTGCGAAGACAATGTTCCAATTCTGATGGTTCAATACGCTGGAATACACGCTCAAACGTATCTTCTGATGGTACACCGTTTGGTAGAGAAAGCAAATCATTCAACATTTCTCCACGCTCTAAAGCAAACAGACGCATATCTTCATAATCTGTTCCGCCTGTCAGATAAGTACACAAACCTATCATTAATATATCTGACAACAAATGTAGACAGCGACCTGTTACACGAGGATCTGTCACTTCTGAAAAATAATTAGAGGTATTCATTTTGCAATGATAAACTTTTTAGAGGAATTTTGGTGCGGTCGCCCTG
>NZ_QSDP01000232.1:0-1310 GCF_003463685.1 Parabacteroides sp. AM58-2XD | reverse complement strand
GAATGGAGATATGCTGTGTTTAAATGATATATTTAGAGAATTATATAAATTATTTATTTTAATTTAATTAAACGAAGTATGAGAAATCTAATGTTTTTATTATTGTTTGGTATTGTCCTATTTACATCATGTAATAAGGATGATGATGGGATTATTTCTGGTTCATCCCAAAGTAAAGTTACTTACGAAGTCGAGATAGCTTCTCCTCTTGATTTAGTATCAATTGATTTAGCAGAGAATGATTCACTAATTGTTCCTATTAATGTAAAAGAGATATCCAGGGAGGGTATTCAGACAAAAGCTGTAACAGAAGAAGTTATTCCTACCAATGCCGTTTTGACATATAGAAAAGGACCCGTGTCGTGTTATTTTCATACTTTTTGGGGTACTATGCTATGCGAAGTTTGGACATTATCTGTAAAAGTAGATTATAAATATGGTCAAGCTGTAATGGGCCATAAAGGACCTAAGACTGCATATAAACCATCAGGATCTGTAGATAGTAAAATAACACAGAGTGAGGTATGGACAAGGAATGAAGATGGTTCTGGATCCTGGAGTTTTAGTACTGCAGTATACAAACCATTATCTAGTTATGGAGGTCAGGTTATGCCAGGATGCAATGTTGAATATCCTTTTTCTCATAATGAAATGAAACTTTATTATACATGGATTGATGGAGGGAATTAATTTAGGTTAGAAATTAATGTTTAATTATATCCCTTTTTGATTATTGATAATTTTACCACAATTAAAAAGGGAATAATTATAAATTGTGATTATATTGTAACTGATTTTTTGTTTCACTGTTTATTAATTGTTAATTAGGGAATTATGAGAAAAGTAATTTTTATATTATTAAGTATCACCATAGTTCTAACATTTTTTGCATGTAATAAATCTGATCAATTGAAAGATGGTTTACAAATAGATACAAATCTTCCTCAGTTGGTAAATGTGCGATATGAGGTCGAAGTTGATCATTCCGAATTATATAATTTGGATATTAGCTATACATATGGCGAAACATATTTTGATTTTATTTTACAGGGGTATGTTAATAACGAACTTCTAAAAAGTGAATCGGATCTGGATTTGTCATTTTGGTCATATGAGACAACAATGAAAAAAGGATCAATACTTTATATCGCAGCTGGTGTTATTTCTAAAGAAAATATTTCAGCAATAGAGCCCGGTTCTATATCTGTAAAAATATTTGTTGATGGACAGTTAATTAAATGTAATACTCATTTGATATTTGCATCATGCGAATATATATATGGTGCATTAGAACAAATAGCAATTTATTA
>NZ_QSDP01000231.1:0-1357 GCF_003463685.1 Parabacteroides sp. AM58-2XD | reverse complement strand
TTTGTAATTCATATATTATAACTATCTTTATAAGATTAGTAATTATTTATAAAGAGTAGAGTTATGAAAAAAATGTTTTAAAACTATTTTTGGTCGTGTCTGTGATTTTTACAAGTTCAGTAATACATGCTCAGTATAAAATTAAAGGACCTGGTATCTCTCCTTCTAAAGATACAGTTTATGCAGGTATACCTTATGAATATAGGGTTGTAAATTTCCCTAATACGCGTTCATTAATGTGGCAGTTTTTATGGGGAGTATCTGATACTAAAGAAGGAGAGGTTGTTCATATAACTTGGGATAATGTGCCTGAGTCAAGAATAACAGTTACAGGTCTTAATGGAAGTTCTTATGTAACAATGGAAGCTGTTGTTAAAATATCAGGAGTGAAGCCTCAGCCTGTTAAACCTGAGGTCCCTAAGTTTGTAAAAATGGAGACTGTTGACAACGGTGTTAGTAAATATTATTTTACAAATGTAAAGAATGCGTCATCTTATAAATGGACATTACCTCAGGATGTTGTGAAACTACTAGACGGCATATAGGTAGTTTCATACTTAAAAAGAATATTGAAGATAATAATGTTATTTTGTTTGTAAAAAACACTCAAGCTTATTGTAAAGGAATGATACAGGTTCAAGCTATTATAGATGATGGTGGTTTATATAGTGATGTTAACAGCGTTGAATACAAATATTTGGATGAATCATATATAAAAATAAATGCCCCTGATACTATTTCTCTTAATGATCAAAAAACATTTACAGCCGAAATTACTAAAATAGCTGGAGCAACTTATCAATGGAAGATTGGTAGTGCTATTATTGTTAATGGTGATGGAACAAATAAGATATCTTTTACATTAAAAGATCCACTTGTATGGCTTTCAATACACGTTACAATTCTTATTGATGGAAAATCTTTGTTACTAATAAAAAATATTTTTGTATTAGATACTGTACACATAAATGGTCCAGATGTAATATATGGGGATGAGTCTGTTGAATATACTTTATCTACAACTATAGACATTAGTAATGATCAATTTATTTATTGGTTTAGGGATGATTATGGAAATATATTACAAATGGAAGGAAAGGTTCTCTATTTACATGGTAACCAACTTTCGGAAGGTATTCATTCTATTGGTGTAGTATTTGGCATTTACGATACTATGGCTCGAAAGACTGTAATTAAATATAACAATAAACCATATTCTGTTACTTATAATCAAATATTAAATTCTGTAATTGTTTCGAGAACAAGTTCATCCGGATTTTATAACAGGAATAATGTGAATAATTTATTAGTTCAGATATATGATATTCAAGGTGTATGAAGTGTTCGGAAAGTATGT
>NZ_QSDP01000230.1:0-1360 GCF_003463685.1 Parabacteroides sp. AM58-2XD | reverse complement strand
GTTTGTAAACTTTGCAGGAAAATAAATAAATACCGGTCCCCTTTTAAAAGACACCCCGTATTTATTTGTATTCCCGGAAAGTTTACAAAACAGCCCTCACTGACTTCACAGCCTTCACAACATTCAGCCTTCAATTTGTCAATTATTAATTAACAATTCAATTATGATCTCTTATCCTCTTAAAAAATCAGACCTTGCCAGTCTCTACTTTCCGGAGCTGGCACCTCACCAGGCATGCAATCGCCTGCGCCGTTGGATCATCCGTTGTAAAGAATTGCATCAAGAACTGCTTCTGAGCGGCTATTCGTCCACCCAACGTTTCTTTACACCCCGACAGGTCCGGCTGATCGTCCGCTACCTTGGAGAACCCGGCTGAGAATGAATCCATGGATGGGCATCCTAAGAGGCCAAGAATGCCCATTGTAAGAGGCTAAGGATGGGCATTCTAAAAAACGAAGGATGCCCATCGACAGATGCATGAAAAAAAAGCGGATGGGTTTCCCTCCCTGCCGCATCATCCGGCATCACTGCCACCGGCCCCTTGCCGTATATTTGCATTGTAAACATTGTTAAACTATTAAATATCAAAAACGTATGCCACAAGCTTTTTTAGTTCGCAAGTACACTATTCCGGGTGAAGAACCACGGAAAGAAGTATTCAAACCTGCCCCGTTTTATTACGGGACGCTATCGACCCGTGATGCCGCCGATCAAATCGCAGAAGAATCGTCGCTCACCAAAGGGGATGTGCTGAACGTCCTGGACCGTTATCAACGCTATGTCATTCAAAACCTTCAAAAAGGTTACAAAGTTGAACTGCTTGGATTCGGGACGGTCTACAACCGTTTGATCACAGGGAAAGGTGTTGAAAAGGCCGAAGAGGTGAAAGCTACCCAAATCAGAAGCATCGTCCCCGGTTTTACTCCTTCGTACACGATTCTCAACGGTACCCGCCGTTATTCACTCTTAGGTGAAAAAACGACCCTGGTAAAAGTGAATATCAACGGCACACAAGTTCCAGAGGAGGAAAGCGGTAGTGACAGACCTGAAATTGAATGAAACCATTAAATTTATAAACACATGCAACAAACCATCGAGACCAATCCGGCACCGGAAAACCCCAAACACAAAATCTGGGGTATCGTGTTAAAGGTGATCGCCACCGTAGTAGCCACTCTTTTAGGAGCCTTGGGACTCCAGTCTTGCTTGTAGCCATGGTTCCTATCTGCGAAACCGCCCTGCGCAATGAGGTCGAACTCATGCGCCATGCCACTGAAAGTGTCCGCTTTATCGTGGTCCACTGTTCCGCCACCCGTTGCAATCGGCCTTATACAGCCGAACAGTTGGAACGCGACCACCG
>NZ_QSDP01000023.1:0-64945 GCF_003463685.1 Parabacteroides sp. AM58-2XD | reverse complement strand
GAGGGAAAGCCCGCCCCCTGCAAGGGCAAGTGCTTTTCGTGGCTGCTCAAAATATTTTGAGCGGCTGAAAAGACATCTTGCTATGTTCAGGTGAACATAAAAATCCGTCGGGGACGGATTGGGGATGATTCCTTTCAAACTCCGGGCTGCGCTACCTGCGGCGTACCCTGCCGTTCGGGTGCAAAGTTACGCCCTTAAGGCGATGTCCGACAGAGGCTTGACCCGGACAATCAGTGCCAACCGGCGCAACGTGCTGCCACTTGCCGGAGAAGTGATACAAGTTCCAAAATATCCTTGTTTATTTGCAGTGTGATTCGGATGTGGGACTGAAAATACACTCCTTCCGCCGGATGTTCGGACAGCAATCCGGGCATCAATCCAAACGGTTGAAAACAGGTGTATGTATTCAGATAGTTTTCCAAGCACACGTCCGTGCGGACGGATAAAAGCATGGACGGTTGGACAAACCGATGAATACCCGCAGGCACAGCCGGATTAAGGAGTGAATAAATAAATGAATGGGAGTGCGTGCGTACGTACTAATGACAATACGCTACCGCCACCGGACAGATGTATAACCAAATAAATTATCAAAAAAATGAAAGAAGCAACTTATGTGGCAATCTCCACGCAGAAAGGTGGAGCGGGTAAGACAACCCTGACAGTGCTTGTAGCAAGCTATCTGCACTATGTGAAAGGCTACAACGTAGCCGTGGTGGACTGCGATTTCCCGCAGTACAGTATCCATGACATGCGCAAGCGTGACATGAAAGCCGTCATGGAGGACGGGCATTACAAGGTGCTGGCGTATGAGCAGCTCAAACGACTGAAGAAGAACCCGTACACCATCAGATGCAGCCGTGCGGAAGATGCGGTAAAGACCGCCGAAAATCTGGTGGCAGCGCAGCCCGACCTCGATTTCGTGTTCTTCGACCTGCCGGGAACAATCAACAATGCCGATGTGGTGCAGACCATTTCCCAAATGGACTATATCTTCACGCCCATCATCGCCGACCGTGTGGTGATGGAGAGTTCCATCAAGTTCGCCACTGTCATCAACGAACAGATGATAAGCACGGGCAAGTCCGGCATCAAAGGGATTTACCTCGTGTGGAACATGGTGGACGGACGCGAAAAGACTGAACTTTACAAGGCATACGACAAGGTCTGTGCCGAGTTCGCCCTGCCCATTCTGGAAACACATCTACCGGACAGTAAGCGCTTCCGCAAGGAGACGGCGGCAGAACGCAAGGCGGTATTCCGCTCCACGGCGTTTCCGGCGGACAAAATACTGGTACGCGGCAGCAACCTCGACAAACTCGTCGATGAGATTCTCGGCATCATCAAAAACTGAACGGCATGGCAAAGAAAACAAGAATCGAGGACATCGACAGCGAAGCCGTAATCAACTCATTTCGACTGGACGATACAAGCATTCCGCCGGAAGCGAGAAGCACGGACGGGAACGCTCCTGTCCCACCTCCGAAAGAAGCGATACAAGAAGCCGTTTCTCCACCCGCCTCGCACTCCAAAGAGGAGCCGGAACGCAGGCGCAGGAACAGCAAGCCGGAAAAATTGGATTATGACACAGTATTCATATGCGGTTCCAATATCACGGCAAGGCTCGGCAAGCAGGTCTATATCCGCAAGGAGTACCACGACCGCATACAGAAGATGCTTCATGTAATCGGAGGCAACGAAGTGACTATCGCGGCATTTCTTGACAACGTGCTGACACACCATTTCACGCTGTTCCAAGACGAGATAGCCGAATCGTTCAAACGGCACATGGAATCCTATAATTTATAAACACTCAAAAACAACAAAGAAGTATGAAAAGAACAAATAAGAACCGTCAGGCTGAGTATCTGCAAACAGGAAAGAGTGAAAGAACCGCTGTCCGTGCAGCAAAGTGTGTAACCGACTACGGGCATGAAAATACCGACGTTGACTTCCGCAAGGATAAAGGCAGAGACAAACCGCTCTCGACTTTCCTGCAAGCATCGGAAATCAAAACGCGGCAATGTATATACATCAGCCGAGAAATTCATGAGAAAGTCGCTATCGTTACCAGTCGGATGGGAAACGGTTTGAGCATCGGCAAGTTTGTGGATAACATCCTCCGCGACCATTTCCGACAATACGGGCAGCAGTACATGGAACAGATTGAAAACGCCCAAAAAGTAAGATTATGACAAAGGCGTTTTTAATCGTATCGGTTGCTTGCAACGTGTGGTTTCTGTTTCTGCTGTTCTATGACCGCATCATGGACATGAAGCTCATCCGTTTCTTCAGACATATTGCCGGGCTGTGGCGGTCATTGGACAGTACGGTGGCAGAGCAAGGAAAGGATAAGGAAATACCTCACGCAGACACCTCGGACATCATTGGCAAGAGCCGTTTCAAGATGGCATCGACCCGGACAACCGCTGCCATACCGACGCAAGAAGCCGCCACTTCGGAAAAAGGCATTGAGCTGTCGGAGGAAGAGGCTACTTTTGACGACGGAAACACGGAAACCGTCTCACGCCCGACACAAGTACCGGAGGACAAACTCGATGAAACCTTCACGAGCATCCCGCCCTCGGAACTGGAGTACGGAGAAGATGAACCGGAGGATGAAGAACCAGACAAAAAGCAGGCTTCGGGAAGTAGCTTCGAGGATATTGACATGGCAGTACACACCATACGGAAGGAATCACCATCCGATGAGGAAATGCGACACGCCGGAAAGGTCATGACGGAACTGGACGGGACAGAGCTTTTCACAAGAATAACGGAACGCCTGACCGATGAAGCAATGAGCGAGAGGATTGCAAAGGCGATGGCAGTTTTCGTGGACACGGTGAACATGACCGTGACACAACAAAAGGAAAAGGTGTTCGTGATTCCCGACAACATCGAGGAGTTCGACTTCCGAAACTATGTATAACAACTAAAAAAGAATGGAAATGAAAACGTAAAATGACGACACCCACGCGCACGGCGGTACAAGGTACAGCCAACCCGCAACGGACAGCCCCAAGTCCGTAGAAACAAACGGGCAACCACTAAAACCAAAGTAAAGTAATCAAGTATCAACCGCCCGAAAAAGGACTATCCACCCTTTGGACGGCACAAAAAAGAACAGTTTATGAACAAGAACATCAGACAAAAGTTAATCATCGCTGCGGCACTTATGATTGCCGCAACCGCCTCCGCTTTCGCACAGGGAAACGGTCTGGCTGGCATCAACGAAGCCACCTCTATGGTGAGTTCGTATTTCGACCCCGGCACGAAATTAATCTACGCCATCGGCGCGGTAGTCGGGCTTATCGGTGGCGTGAAAGTGTACGGAAAATTCTCGTCCGGAGACCCGGACACCTCGAAGACCGCCGCCTCGTGGTTCGGGGCTTGTATCTTCTTGATTGTCGCCGCCACTATCCTGCGCTCATTCTTCCTTTAATAAACAATGTATGGCTGAATACCCGATAAACAAGGGTATCGGCCGTCCGGTCGAGTTCAAGGGTTTGAAGGCTCAGTACCTCTTCATCTTCTGCGGAGGTCTGCTGGCTCTCTTCGTCCTGTTCGTCATCCTCTATATGGTCGGCATCGACCAGTGGATATGTATCGGCTTCGGCGCGGCATCGTCTTCCGTCCTCGTATGGCAGACCTTCGCGCTGAACGCCCGGTACGGCGAACACGGGCTGATGAAATTGGGAGCGGCAAGGAGCCATCCCCGATACCTTATCAACCGACGGCGGATCACCCGATTACTCAAACGGCAACGAAAGGAAGAAACGACATGAGAAATACATCCAAAATGACAACACTGGAAAACAAGTTCCCCCTGCTGGCGGTGGAGCATGGCTGCATCATCTCCAAAGACGCCGACATCACGGTGGCTTTTGAGGTGGAACTGCCGGAGCTTTACACCGTGACGGGCGCAGAGTACGAGGCGATACACGGCTGCTGGTGCAAGGCTATCAAGGTGCTGCCGTACTTCTGCGTCGTGCATAAGCAGGATTGGTTCATCAAGGAGAAATATATGCCGGAGTTACAGAAGGACGACATGAGTTTCTTGAGCCGTTCCTTTGAACGCCACTTCAACGAGCGTCCGTACCTGAAACACTCCTGCTATCTCTACTTGACCAAGACGACGAAAGAACGTAACCGTATGCAGAGCAACTTCAGTACGCTGTGCCGGGGACATATCATCCCGAAGGAGCTGGACAAGGAAACCGCCGGGAAGTTCATGGAGGCCGCCGAACAGTTCGAGCGCATCATGAACGACAGCGGCTTTGTGAGGCTGCGCCGCCTCTCCACCGACGAGATTGTCGGGACGGAGAAGTCCGCCGGGCTGATAGAGCGTTACTTCTCGCTCATGCCCGAAGGCGACACGACCTTGCAGGACATCGACCTCTCGGCAAAAGAAATGCGTATCGGTGACAACCGCCTGTGCCTGCACACCCTCTCCGACGCGGAGGATATGCCAGGAAAGGTGGCTACCGACATCCGCTACGAGAAACTCTCCACCGACCGCTCGGACTGTCGCCTCTCCTTCGCCTCCCCCGTGGGGCTGCTGCTTTCCTGCAACCACATCTATAACCAGTATGTGCGACAAGAGGTCGTGTAAGTAATTGTTTAACAATTAAATGAAGTAACAAATATCATTCAGATCAGATTAAACCTATTGTTCCGTCAATAGTAGCCTACGGTCACGTGCGTCGCTCAAAAGGCGGGGTGCGAAGCTGGCCGGACAAAGTAGCCCTTCCGCAAGGAGAAGCCCGAACCGCGAGGGAACGGCAACTGCTCTTAGCACAAAAGAGTCGGGGAGCGAGGCTGGGCGGTATGGTTAGCACAAGCGAACTGTTATAAGCGTCGTAATGTACGAACAAGCCAAAGTTGCTGAGAGGCTTGAACCAAAAGGTAACGCAGTCGGATAACCCTTTGTATTGTGGGGTTACACGGACAAAGCACTGCCGGCGCAACGGACAGAACCTAACCCGCTCATTTGTTACTTACGCGAAACTTGGTAAACCCGTATCTCTCCTGCCTTCGGGCAGGTAAGCCGACCGCAAGGAAAGCCGAATGAGGTGCGGGTATGGGAACGCAGAAAAAGCGAATGCCGTCCTGTAACGGGGCGGATAGGAGTTTCAACGTCACTCCGCCGCGAAAGCGGGCAGACTTCTGCGAGGTGACTCTTTACAAGAAACTATGTAGAACTTTCTAAAAGAAGGAATGCAAATGAACGAGATTAATTTATCGTGTGCGCCTGCTGACCGTAGGCAGTGGAACAACTGGACCGACATTGATTGGGCCGGATGCGAAGCTGCGGTTCAGAAGCTGCAAGGACGTATTGTAAAGGCTCAGAAAGAGGGTCGTCCGGGCAAGGTAAAAGCCCTGCAATGGACATTGACCCACTCGTTTTACGCCAAAGCGTTGGCGGTCAAACGAGTTACCTCTAACAAAGGTAAGAACACGGCGGGAGTGGATAAAGTTCTCTGGACTACTCCCAACGCAAAAATGGGTGCTGTCGCCGATCTGAAAAGACGTGGCTACAACCCGCAACCGTTACGAAGGGTACATATCAAGAAGAGTAACGGCAAACTCCGTCCGTTAGGAATACCCACAATGAAAGACAGGGCCATGCAGGCATTATACCTCATGGCTCTGAACCCGGTAGCAGAAACTACCGCCGACAGACACTCTTACGGCTTCCGTAGGGAAAGGTGTACGGTCGATGCGATAGTACAATGCCATACGATACTTTCAAAAGAGGTATCTCCGCAATGGATACTCGAGGGAGACATCAAAGGTTGTTTCGACCACATCAGCCACCAGTGGCTACTCGACAATATCCCTACGGATAAGGTCATGCTCTGTAAATGGCTGGAAAGTGGATTCGTATTCAACCGGCAACTGTTTCCCACCGAGGAAGGTGCGCCGCAGGGCGGTATCATATCGCCGACACTCGCGAATATGCACTCGACGGCCTGCAAGCAATGCTTGCAGAGAATTTCAAACTGAGACGTACCAAAATGGGATATTTCAATCCTATGGTGAATCTGGTACGATATGCAGACGATTTTATAATTACCTGTTCCGACAGGGAAACACTGGAAACACTTGTCAGACCTGCAGTCAGTGAGTTTCTTCAAGCACGGGGGCTTACCCTATCAGAAGAAAAGACGAAGATTACTCATATCGACGAAGGATTTGATTTTCTGGGTTTCAATGTTAGGAAATATAAAGGTACGCTGCTTATCAAGCCGTCAAAGAAGAACGTCAAGGAGTTCCTTGCCAAAATTAAAAGTATTGTTCGTAAGAACCAAGCTATTAGGCAGGACAAACTTATCGGACTTCTAAACCCCGTCATAACCGGTTGGGGCAACTATTACAAGGGTTGCGTAGCCGCCAAAACCTTCAAGAACGCAGACGCACAAATCTTCTACAAACTGTGGGCGTGGGCATTACGCCGCCACCGCCACAAGGGTAAGAAGTGGGTTTACAACAGGTATTTTCTGTCGAAGAAAGGCCGGGCGTGGACATTCGGTACGATGCTGAAGAACAACGGGAAACCATTTCCGTACACACTGAAGTATCTATCCGATATTGATACGAAGACCAAGCCTATCAAAATCCGCAGCAAAGCCAACCCATTCGACCCGGAATGGCGACCATACTTTGAGATGCGTAACAGGATGAAAATGTTAAGCTCTCTCAAAGGCAAACAGGGCTTTCTCAGAATGTGGGAGAAACAAAATCAGCGTTGTCCGTTGTGCGGCGAGATAATCGACGCGGATAAAATCTGGACTATTGCGGAGTTATCCGACAAGTCCGGCAAATCCAAAATCATCGCCCATGACAGATGCAGTCGTACACTTACCCGTAAAATTAGAGCTTATGAGCCGGTTTCATAATAGAAACTTTGAGTTGCTTGAGCCGTATGATGCGAAAGTATCACGTACGGTTCTTAGAGGGGAAGGGAGCAGTAATGCTCCCGACCTACTCGACGTGATTATCGACAACAGCGAGGAAAATTTGCAGAAGTTCGAGAAGTCCGCAAGGAATATGCAGTCGCTATCCCGATACAGCCGGAGCAACAGCATCAACCGCGAGTGGATAGACCAGTACCTGAACGAAGCCCATTCCTACGGGCTGACCTCGGTACGGGCGCACTTCAACGTCATGGCGTGGAGCGATGACGCGGAGGAACTGAAGCATATCAAGAACGATGTGGGCAGCCAGCTGGCAAGCATGGAGTGCGTGCCGCACCACAATACCATCGACTGCCCGACGCTCTACTGGGCGGCGATGCCCGGCAACGCGGCGGACTTCCCGGCGGAAGAGAGTTTCCATACATTCATCGAGCAGGCGGTGTGCCTCTTCACGGAGGAAACCAACTACCGCAGTTCGCTCTCGCCCTTCGGCATCAAGATGGTGGACAGGCTTACGGGAAAACCGTTGCACCTCGACATCAGCGACCTGCCGATGAAGCGGGGTATCACGACCAACCGCAACAAGTTCGTGTTGGGTCCTTCGGGCAGCGGCAAATCCTTTTTTATGAACCACCTCGTGAGGCAATACTACGAGCAGGGTACGCACGTGGTGCTGGTGGACACGGGAAACTCCTATCAGGGCTTGTGCGAGATGATCCGGTGCAAGACAAACGGGGCGGACGGCGTGTACTTCACCTACACGGAGGAGAAACCGATTTCGTTCAACCCGTTCTACACCGATGATTACGTGTTCGACGTGGAGAAAAAGGACAGCATCAAGACATTGCTGCTGACGCTCTGGAAGTCGGAGGACGACAAAGTGACGAAGACGGAGAGCGGCGAACTGGGCAGTGCGGTGAACGCCTATATCGAGCGTATCAGGGCTGACCGGAGCATCGTCCCCTCGTTCAACACCTTCTACGAGTATATGCGCGACGACTACCGCCGCGAACTGGCGGAACGTGAGATAAAGGTGGAGAAGTCCGACTTCAACATCGACAATATGCTCACCACCATGCGGCAGTATTACCGGGACGGACGCTACGACTTCCTGCTCAACTCCACGGAGAACATCGACCTGCTCGGCAAGCGGTTCATCGTCTTCGAGATTGACAGTATTAAGGAAAATCGCGAGCTTTTCCCGGTCGTGACCATCATCATCATGGAAGCCTTCATCAACAAGATGCGCCGTCTGAAAGGCGTGCGCAAACAGCTGATAGTGGAAGAGGCTTGGAAGGCTCTCTCTTCGGCGAACATGGCTGAGTACCTGCGCTATATGTACAAGACCGTGCGCAAGTATTACGGGGAGGCAATCGTGGTGACGCAGGAGGTGGATGACATCATTTCCTCGCCCGTGGTCAAGGAGAGCATCATCAATAACTCCGACTGCAAGATACTTCTCGACCAGCGGAAGTACATGAACAAGTTTGATGCCATACAGTCCCTGTTGGGGCTGACGGAGAAGGAGAAGTCGCAGATACTCTCCATCAACATGGCAAACAACCCGTCAAGGCTCTACAAGGAAGTGTGGATAGGACTGGGCGGCACGCAGTCGGCGGTCTATGCCACCGAAGTTAGTGCTGAAGAGTATCTGGCGTACACCACCGAAGAAACGGAAAAAGTAGAGGTGTACCGTCTGGCGGAGCAGTTGGGCGGCGACATCGAAGCCGCCATCCGGCAGCTTGCCGAAAGGCGGAGAAAGGAATAAATAGAAACAGATTCATCAACTAAAAAAGAAAATGCGTATGAGTATATCAAGAACGAAAATGCTGCAAGTCAGCAAGTGTTTAATCGGGCTGGCAGTCATGATGCTGCAATCCTGCGAAACCGTGGACAACCGCCGCGACCTGCTTTGCGGGAACTGGGAGAGCGTTGAGGGAAAGCCCGACGTGCTTATCTACAAGGAGGGCGAAGCCTATAAGGTAACGGTATTCAAGCGGAGCGGTCTGCGCTGTAAGCTGAAACCAGAAACCTATCTCTTGCAGGAGGAGAACGGCAACCTGTTCATAAACACCGGATTCCGTATCGACGTGTCCTACAACGAGGCGACGGACATCCTGACCTTCTCGCCGAACGGGGACTATGTGCGCGTGAATCTGAAACCGGACCATCCGATAAGCGAACAATAACGATAACCACTAAAATCCAAAGTAACATGAGAACAAGAATAACACTTATTATCTGCCTGTGCCTGTTTGCAGTCGGCAGAGCAAGCGCACAGTGGGCGGTGATAGACCCGTCCAACATCGCGCAGAGCATCGTGAACACCTCCAAGAACGTGGTACACACTTCCACGACCGCCCAGAATATGATAAAAAATTTTCAAGAGACGGTGAAAATTTACGAGCAGGGCAAGAAGTATTACGACGCACTCAAATCCGTGAACAATCTGGTAAAGGACGCCCGGAAGGTGCAGCAGACCATCCTGATGGTGGGTGACATCACCGACACCTATGTGACCAGCTTCCAGAGGATGATGCGTGACGACAACTTCACGGTGGAGGAACTGGGAGCCATCGCCTTTGGCTACACCAAGTTATTGGAGGAATCCAACGATGTGCTGACGGAACTGAAGAATGTGGTGAATATCACCACGCTCTCCATGACGGACAAGGAGCGCATGGACGTGGTGGAACGCTGCTACTCCAAAATGAAGCGTTACCGCAACCTCGTGAGCTACTACACCAACAAGAACATTAGCGTGAGTTACCTGCGTGCGAAGAAGAAAAACGACCTTGACCGCATCATGGGGCTGTACGGGAACATGAACGAAAGATATTGGTAGCCTATGAATTTCGACAACCTTCACCAAATTCTGCGCTCGCTCTACGAACAGATGATGCCGCTATGCGGGGACATGGCGGGCGTGGCGAAAGGCATCGCCGGGCTGGGCGCACTCTTTTATGTGGCCTACCGGGTATGGCAGTCGCTGGCGAGAGCCGAACCGATAGACGTGTTCCCTGTGCTCCGCCCGTTCGCTATCGGTCTGTGCATCATGTTCTTTCCGACGGTGGTACTGGGTACGATAAACAGCATCATGTCGCCCGTCGTGCAGGGTACGGCAAAGATGCTGGAGGCGGAAACGCTGGACATGAACCGATACCGTGAGCAGAAGGACAAACTGGAGTACGAAGCGATGATGCGCAATCCCGAAACCGCCTACCTCGTGTCAAATGAGGAGTTTGACAAACAACTGGAAGAACTGGGCTGGTCGCCCGGCGACATGGTGACGATGGCGGGGATGTACATCGAGCGCGGGATGTACAACATGAAGAAGGGCATCCGCGACTTCTTCCGCGAGATACTGGAACTGATGTTCCAAGCCGCCGCCCTCGTGATAGACACCATCCGCACGTTCTTCCTCGTGGTGCTGGCGATACTCGGTCCGATAGCCTTCGCCATATCGGTGTGGGACGGCTTCCAAAGCACGCTTACACAGTGGATATGCCGCTACATACAGGTCTATCTGTGGCTGCCCGTGTCGGATATGTTCAGCACCATACTGGCGAAGATACAAGTGCTGATGCTGCAAAGCGACATCGAACGGATGCAGGCTGACCCGAACTTCTCGCTGGATTCGAGCGACGGGGTGTACATCGTCTTCATGATAATCGGCATCATTGGTTACTTCACCATCCCCACGGTAGCAGGCTGGATTATCCAAGCCGGAGGCATGGGAAGCTACGGTCGCAACGTGAACCAGACGGCAGGACGAGCCGGAAGTATGGCGGGCAGCGTGGCGGGCGCAGCCGCAGGAAACGTGGTCGGACGTGTCGGGAAGCTGCTGAAATAATCAACTGACAATTAAAAACGAATAAACAACAATGGAATTTAAGTCACTTAAAAACATCGAATCATCGTTCAGGCAGATACGCCTGTTCGGTATCGTCTTCCTCTCGTTGTGTGCCGTAATAACGGTATGGAGCGTGTGGAGTTCCTACCGCTTCGCGGAGCGGCAACGGGAAAAGATTTACGTGCTGGACAACGGCAAGTCGCTGATGCTGGCTCTCTCGCAAGACTTGTCGCAGAACCGTCCGGCAGAAGCGAGGGAACACGTGCGCCGTTTCCACGAGCTGTTCTTCACGCTCTCACCCGAAAAGAGCGCGATAGAGCATAACGTGAAACGCGCCCTGCTATTAGCGGACAAAAGCGTGTACAACTACTATTCGGACTTTGCCGAGAAGGGGTACTACAACCGCATCATCGCCGGGAACATCAATCAGGTGTTGAAGGTGGACAGCGTGGTGTGCGATTTCAACGGCTATCCCTACCGTGCCGTGACCTACGCCACGCAGAAGATCATCCGGCAGAGCAACGTCACCGAGCGCAGCCTCGTGACTACGTGCCGCCTCTTGAACTCGTCCCGTTCGGACGACAATCCCAACGGTTTCACCATCGAGGGATTCACCATCATCGAGAACAAGGATTTACAAACCATCAAAAGGTAAACGGACATGAAGAAAATCAAAAAATCATTTTGGCGTGCGTACTGGAAGCTCCACGACAAAAAGAAAATGCTGGTGGCAAGGCTCAAAGGTTATCTGGACGGTTTGCCCCCGAAGACACGCAGGCGCATCGTGCTGGCGATGCTCGCCGCCTTTGCGGTGCTTGCCCTCTACACCTTCGGCAAAGCCGTCTATGAAATCGGCAGGAATGACGGCAGCCGGATGGTAACAGACCATGCCGGACAGGTGGAACTGTCCATAAAGCCGGACAACAATCATAATGTAATACCTTATTTATATGGAACAGACGAAGAATGAACCTAAAAACGAGAACAAGGCGGCTCCCGACAACGGGAAACCGAAGAAGGAGCGCAAGCCGCTGACCGAAGCCCAAAGGCTGAAACGTCAGAAAATGATAGTGCTGCCCGCTATAGTGCTGGTATTCATCGGTGCTATGTGGCTGATATTCGCCCCGTCTTCCGACAAGGAGCAGCAACCGGGAACGGGTGGTTACAACATCGAAATGCCCGACGCTGACAAGGCGAACCGCCAGATCATCGGCGACAAGGCGAAAGCCTACGAACAGGGAGCAATGGAGGAACGGCAGGAGAACCGCAGCCGCGCCATGCAGGAACTGGGCGATATGTTCGACCGCGAGGTGGCGGAAACGGACGGCGGCAGGGACTTCGACCTTGCTAATCCCGGAAATGCGGAAGATGCAACAGCAAAATCATCCGCTCCGAAAACCATCCAATCCTCCGCAGCTGCCTACCGCGACCTCAATACCACGCTCGGCAACTTCTATGAGCAGCCGAAGAACGACAACGCGGAAATGGACGAACTGTTGGAGCGTATCGCCTCGCTGGAATCGGAACTGGAAACCGAGAAAGGCAAGGCATCCTCTATGGATGATCAAGTGGCACTCATGGAAAAGTCCTACGAGCTGGCGGCGAAGTACATGGGCGGTCAGAACGGTACACAGCCACCTGTCGGACAGGCGGCAGAACCTTACCATGTGCAGAAAGCCGGAAAGAACACGGCTGCACCTGTCAGGCAGGCAACGCATCAGGTGGTATCTTCGCTCTCACAGCCGATGAGCAACGCTGAGTTTGTCGCCTCCTTCTCGCAGGAGCGCAACCGCAGTTTCAATACGGCGGTGGGTGTCACGACTGTATCGGACAGGAACACCATATCGGCGTGTGTCTATGGGGCGCAGAGTGTGACTGACGGGCAGGCGGTAAGATTACGGCTGCTGGAGCCGATGGCAGTGGCGGACAAAATCATACCCCGCAATGCAGTGGTGGTAGGCACGGCAAAGATTCAGGGCGAACGACTCGATATTGAAATTACTTCGCTGGAGTACGCAGGTACGATTATACCGGTAGAACTGGCGGTGTATGACACGGACGGACAGCCCGGCATCTTCATTCCAAACTCGATGGAGATGAACGCCGTCAGGGAAGTTGCCGCCAACATGGGCGGCTCGCTGGGCAGCAGCATTAATATCTCCACCAACGCAGGGGCGCAGCTCGCCTCCGACTTGGGCAAGGGCTGATACAAGGCACGAGCCAGTATATCGCCAAGAAGATGCGTACCGTCAAGGTGCATCTGAAATCCGGATACAAGGTCATGCTATATCAGGACAGAGATTGAAAACAATAACAATCAACGACTAAAAAAACAACAACCAAATTTTTATTTACCACTAAAATCCAAAGTAGAATGAAAAAAGTAATCATCATGTTTGCCCTCGCTATGGGCATCGTAACTGCCAACGCGCAGGAGAACGTAACCGTTGTAACGGACAACGGAAGTGAACAACCGACCTTGACAAAGGAGGTCTATCCGCAGAAGGAGGCGGACGGCGATCTGTATCACGGGCTGACAAAGAAGCTGACCTTCGACCGCATGGTTTCCCCGCACGGCTTGGAAGTGACCTACGACAAGACCGTCCACGTCATTTTCCCCTCGGAGGTGCGCTACGTCGATTTAGGCTCGCCCGACCTGATTGCGGGTAAAGCCGACGGAGCGGAGAACGTCATCCGCGTGAAAGCGACCGTGAGGAACTTCCCGAACGAAACCAATATGTCCGTGATAACGGAGGACGGGAGTTTCTACACCTTCAACGTGAAGTACGCCGCCGAACCGCTGCTGCTCAACGTGGAGATGTGCGACTTCATCCATGACGGCGAGGCGGTGAACCGTCCGAACAACGCGCAGGAAATCTATCTGAAAGAGCTGGGTAGCGAAAGTCCCATGCTGGTGCGCCTTATCATGAAGTCCATTTACAAGCAGAACAAGCGTGAGGTGAAACACATCGGCTGCAAGCGTTTCGGCATCCAGTACCTTCTGAAAGGCATCTACACGCACAACGGACTTCTCTATTTCCACACGGAAATCAGGAACCAAAGCAACGTGCCTTTCGATGTGGACTATATCACGTGGAAAATAGTGGACAAGAAGGTGGCGAAGCGTACCGCCGTGCAGGAGCAGATCATCCTGCCGCTCCGTGCGCAGAACTATGCCACCTGTGTGCCGGGCAGAAAGAGCGAGCGCACGGTATTCACGATGGCGAAGTTCACCATCCCCGACGGCAAGTGCCTCGTGGTGGAGCTGAACGAGAAGAACGGAGGCCGTCATCAGTCCTTCGTGATTGAGAACGAGGACTTGGTACGTGCGGGTACCATCAACGAACTTCAAGTGCGCTGACCATGAGAAAGCACATCGCAATCATCATCGCGTCGCTTGCCCTCTTCACGGGGCAGGCGCACGCCCAGCGGTGCCTGCCGAAGATGCAGGGCATCGAATTGAGAGCTAACCTTGTGGACGGTATGCGTTTAAGTGGCAACAATGGCGGTTACAGTTTCGGGGCGGCTCTCTCCACCTACACGAAGAACGGTAACAAGTGGGTGTTCGGTGGCGAATACCTCTTGAAGAACAACCCGTACAAGGATACCGCCATACCTGTGGCGCAGTTCACGGCGGAGGGCGGTTATTATTTCAAGATACTCTCCGACGCCCGTAAAATAGTGTTCGTCTATGCGGGGGCTTCGGCTCTCGCCGGATATGAGTCGGTGAATTGGGGCGAGAAAGTGCTGCATGACGGCTCCACGCTCCATGACCGGGACGCCTTCATCTACGGCGGTGCGCTGACGCTCGATGTGGAGTTTTACGTGGCTGACCGTATCGCCCTGCTCGCCAACCTCCGGGAGCGCCTGCTGTGGGGTGGCGACACACGGAAGTTCCATACGCAGTTCGGGGCGGGCGTCAAGATAATCATCAACTGACACGTCGCATGGAACGGACGGACATTGAGAATATGAGGCAGATACCCATTGCGGACTTTCTCGCACGGCTGGGACATGAGCCTGTCCGAAGGAGCGGAAACGAGCTGTGGTATCGTGCGCCATACCGCAGTGAACGCACGCCCTCCTTCCGTGTGAACGTGGCGAAACAGCTCTGGTACGACTTCGGCTTGGGCAAGGGCGGCGACATCTTCACGCTTGTCGGGGAGTTTACCCGAAGCGGGGATTTCATGGCGCAGGCGAGATTCATAGCGGAAACCGCCCGTATGCCGCTTGCCGCAGCAGAAAAGCCGTTGTACCTGCCGGAACCGTCCGAACCTGCCTTTGAGGGAGTGGAAGCCGTCCCGCTGCTCCGCTCTCCGCTGACGGAGTATTTGAAGGAAAGAGGCATCCCTTATGCCGTTGCATCCCGCCACTGCTGCCGCCTGAACTACGGCGTGCGTGGTAAGCGGTACTTTGCCGTCGGCTTTCCGAACGTGTCGGGCGGCTATGAAACCCGAAGCCGCCGTTTCAAGGGTTGCGTACCACCAAAGGACGTGTCGCTGGTCAAGGCGGGGGACATCCCGGCGGACGTGTGCAGCGTGTTCGAGGGCTTTATGGACTTCCTGTCCGCCGTCACGCTCGGTTTGGCAACGGGTGACTGCCTTGTGCTGAACTCCGTCGCCAACGTGGAAAAGGCTTTGAAACATCTGGACGGGTACGAGCGCATCGACTGTTACCTCGACCGAGACGAAGCCGGACGCAGGGCAATGGAAGCCCTGCGGACACGCTACGGAGGAAAGGTGACAGACCGTTCCGGCATCTATCAAGGCTGCAAGGACTTGAACGAGTACCTGCAACAAGTATCAAGAAAACAACAAAAGAACAACAATCTAAAAATCAAAGAATAATGAACATACTGAACAACAAGAACAAGAGAACATCAATCTTCAAGGCGTTGGCATTCTGCCTGTTCGCCGCAGTGTCATTCACATTCGTATCGTGCGACGACGATATGGACATCCAGCAATCCTATCCCTTCACGGTGGAAACCATGCCCGTGCCGAACAAGGTCACAAAGGGGCAGACGGTGGAAATCCGCTGTGAGCTGAAGAAAACGGGCGATTTCGCCAATACCCTCTATACCATCCGGTATTTCCAGTTCGAGGGTGAGGGCACACTGAAAATGGACAACGGCATCACTTTCCTGCCCAATGACCGCTACCTGCTCGAAAACGAGAAGTTCCGGCTGTACTACACGGCGCAAGGTGACGAGGCGCACAACTTCATCGTGGTAGTGGAGGACAATTTCGGCAACTCCTATGAGTTGGAATTTGACTTCAACAACCGAAACGTGAAGGATGACGGGGTTATCACTGTTGTCCCCATCGGGAACTTCAAGCCCCTTACACGATGATGCGTGTATTCATGGCTATCCTCTGTTCGCTTCTGGCGGTCTGTTCCGTGTCCGCACGGAACAGACGCCATGAGGGAACGGACGGGCAGGCGGCTATCTACCGGCTGCCACCATTTGAGAGGGCGGTGCGATGCACGAAGTATTTTGAGGGCTGGCATTCGGAAAAACATCACCCGTATGTAGGATATGGACATCGGTTGCAGCCGGGGGAAAGGTATTCGGCACGCACCATGACGAAGCGGCAGGCGGACGCGCTTCTGCGAAAAGACCTGCGGAAGTTCTGCGCGATGTTCCAGCAGTTCGGGAAGGATTCGCTTCTGCTTGCCACGCTCGCCTACAATGTCGGTCCGTACCGTCTTTTGGGGAGTGGGAAGATACCCAAAAGCACGCTAATCCGAAAGCTGGAGGCGGGTGACAGGAACATCTACCGGGAGTATATCGCTTTCTGTAACTATAAGGGGAAACGCCACGCCATGCTGCTCAAACGAAGGAAGGCTGAGTTTGCGCTGCTGTATGTACCATAAAGAATAAGTGTCTGACGAAAGAAACTCCGATGAAGCCGCCAACTTCATCGGAGTTTCAGTTTTCATACATTCGGGATTGTCCCTTTGCCTGCAACCTCACCGTCCCTGCAATGCTCTATGATACCGGGTGAAAATCCCATGCTGCCGATTGCGATATGCCGGATATAGTCTGTATATTCCTGACCTTGAAAATTCCTGCCCGTAAGGTTCTTGAAAACCATCTTTATGCTTATGCCGTCGTTGCTGTACAAGATGGTTTTTCCGTTCTGTCTGATTGTTTCCATGATTAAAACTTGTTTTTGTGAATACTATCGTAGATTGGTACAAAGGTTTCTTTGCCTACTTTCTTATCCGCCATCATGCTCATGAAAGAAAGTAGGCGGCTTTTGCCGCCCACCCCTCAAAAGCGGGTGTAAAGTCCCGTTACCATCGTGAACATTTCCTCCAGCATATCGCAATATATCCCCTCGTGCGTTTCAATGTCCTTCGTCCTGCTCTCGAATGTCTTTTTGCTGAACGTCTTGCGGTAGAAACGCATATTGTATAGGTCTGCCCCTCCGTCATAGATGATGTCAAGGCGGTTGGCACTGGTCTTGTTCCTCGCAAGGCTCATGCGCAAGCCGTTGCCCATGTCTGTGAAGTCTTTGCTTCCCGTCATGGCGGCAAAGCGTCTGCCGCCAATCTGCTCTAAAATTGTCTTTGCTATCATATCCGTT
This sequence comes from Parabacteroides sp. AM58-2XD, assembly GCF_003463685.1. Taxonomy (NCBI): domain Bacteria; kingdom Pseudomonadati; phylum Bacteroidota; class Bacteroidia; order Bacteroidales; family Tannerellaceae; genus Parabacteroides; species Parabacteroides sp. AM58-2XD. The sequence goes on along the minus strand of NZ_QSDP01000023.1, from coordinate 47,579 downwards.
GTCTTTTAGGTTTATGGTTCGGGCGGTGCGGACACCGCCCCAATGTTCAAAATTCTGTTTTCTCGGTTATGGGTGTGCATTTTTCCAGCCACTCTTTCAGACATTCCATGCTATACTCGCTCGTGATGACTGCCGTATGGCTGTCAATGGCAGTGAAACGGCTGCTTTCATAGCTGTCTATCCACCCCTTTAGGGTATCAACTCCCCACGCTTCGGCATCGTCAAAGATGCCGTCCAATGCCGTAATGGGTTCGCTGAATTTGACTATCAGCGTTTGGTAGCCTGCTTCGTTCATCGCTTCTCCTCCTTCCTTTCCTTTGCCGTTAGCCACTTGTCCCGTGCGGCTCGACATTCGTCTAATGTGGGTTTGACACAAGAGAAAAGTTCCCCGTCCGTGTGGCGGTAGTCGTATTGCACAAGGGTGCGTTTGCGTCTGTCGATACCCGTTTGGAATTTCTCGTAGTTCTCCGTTCCTGCCGATTGGCAGGTGCTTACTCCGTTAATTGTCATTTTGTTGCCATAGTCGTTGTTATTTAGATGATTAGAAATGTACAGACAGCACTCTGTGTTGCATCACCATTTCGGGGTCGCTCGTGTAGCGTTGGTGCAGGTAGAAATGATGAGAGCCGAAGCCGTAAAGGAAGAACTTGTCAAGTTCGTGTTTCTCGGCAAAGTCCTTGACGCTCGCCCTTAATTGCTCCTCACTCTGACAAAGAGTGAGGAGGTTCATAAATTCAAGGAACATCGTGGGGATTTTATCATCCCATAGGAAAACCATGCTTTCAAATCTTACTTCCATAATGTTAGTTGTTAGATGTCGATATTATGCCGCTTTCATCCGCTGGCGGATAAGGTTGGCGTTCTTGTTCACAAGGGCGATGATGCGGTCGTGGTATTCGGAGTTCTCGTTGCATACGCCACGACACTGCACCACCTCAAAAGTTTTTAGTGACACCTCTATCGTTTCAATTCGTTTTCCGTCAATGGTGGCGGATAGGATAAGGGAGTCTTTTCGTTTGTGGTAACCGCCCACACAATGGTGCATCGTCCTTCCTTCCTCTGCCATTTCTTCCACGCTCTCTATGACTTTGACGCAAATAAGGCTGTCGGTAAAGGCAAGTCCGAAGAATATGCCCTTAGCTTTCAGATATTGTTTCTCGTCCTCAATCGCTTTCCTGCGTTGCTGTTCAGTCCGCTCATGTTTCCTTTGCAGGTTGCGCTTTGCCACCAACTTGTCGTGTTCAACTTTGAGGTCGGCAGGGCAAACGTATTTCGGGCTGTTTGTGTCCTTGCCGAAATGACGCAGGAGGTCTATGGTGTCACGCCACATTGAGCCGTCCTCAATAGTATAGCCGTTGCGGATACATATCTTGATTGAAGCCCAATACTCTCCAATATTGAAAGAGTGGTACAGATAGTAGCGCAACATGGGATATTGCCCTGCCTTCAACAGCGTTTCCGCACGGCTGTCCGACAATAATGCCGGTATTAGTTTGGTGGGTACAATGTCGTGGAAATTGCCGTTAAAGCCGTTTCTGCGGAGCGTCGGCAACACCTTATATCTTGGATATATCGGGGAATATGAGATATGGCGGTACGCTTCATTGTCATTGCGGATAGCAAAAGGAGAAGCGAATGAGAACGTGTCGATGTAGCATCCCAATGTGCGTGGAATGGCAACAACAGCCTTACGCCCTTGTTCATTCCACCAATACTGCCCGATTTCAAGGGCATAGGACTTGGCATTAACCCCTTTCTCCATACCCACGACAAGCAAGAACATTCGTAGCACTTGGTATTCTCCGCTTGTGGTAAGGGTTGTGAAATACTGCTTTTGTCTTACCTTGCGCTGATAGGTGAGGCAGACTTTCAAACTTGCTCCACATTCGGGACACGTACAATGCTCGGTCTGCTCCGTCATTACCCAACTATGACCGCAATCCATACAAGTGGTACGACCTTTCGGCAAGCGGTGTGCATAATGCTCCACGCAATTACGGAATGCCCAATTTATCTGTATCGGGGTTATCGGGCGTAGTTTCTTGCTTTGGGCAAGAACTGCTTTTTCAAATTTGTTTCTCGGTTTCATAAGCCAAAATCAAATAATGAGGGTTGAACTTGGGTTTCTGTTTTCGCCTTTGTCGGCTTGGTGCGGTTCTGCAACTTGCGGAGTTCCTCGTCTTGGTATCTGCGGACTGCCTGCTGACGTGCTTCTGCTTTTTCCTCTGCCGTGAGTTCCACAATGTGGTTCACCGCCACTTGGCATTGGATAGCTTGCCCACCTCAATCTCGTTCTCGTCATAGTAGTGTACTGCTTGTCCGTATATCTCTCCGTCCGTGAAGCCGTTACAACCGCTTTTCTGCACATAGTTCAGAATGTAGGTTACGCAATCGTCAATGTTCTTGGCTGGATTGCGGTAGTTCTTCGCAAAGAGCGTGTCTTCCTCCGCACGTTGTTCCAAATACATCTGTATCGTTCTCTTGAAATGGTCTGTTCCTTTCATATCGCTGTCGTTTTTATGAGTTGTCAAATAGTATGTTTCAAAATCTCCCTCCAATAAATCGGCTCAACCTCGCTCAATAGGAAGTCTATAAAGTCCTTCCGTGCGTCCTTGTTCAGTTCGTGGTAGAGTCCACGGAACACGGACATATTGCCGTTGAGGTATGTTTCCACCATGTACTCGAAGATGTTGCCCACCTCGTAGTATCTGCATTGTTGCTCCACTGTCTTGCTTCTTCTCTTTGCCATGTCGGTAGGGATTAAAGGGTGAATAACCAAAGAATGAAGCCGAAGAACAGGATAACGGAAAGAATAGCCACGATTACCCCTATTGCCACTCGGAACACTCCGTTTATTATCTCTCTGACGATGTACCAAAGGATGCCGGACACCCAAAAGGCGGTGCGCATGATTAGGGTGCATATCGCAAGCCCTATGTATTGCGCCATTTGTCTGAAATTTACCGTTGCTGTCATAGCCGTATCATTTGTTAAGTTCCACGATGCTGTCTATCCTGCCGTATAGGAAACTGCGGAGTGCGGTCTTGTCGGTAGCCTTGTATTCCGCCCAATGTCCATACTGCTTTACAATGTAGGTTCGGAGAATGTCGGAAAAGTCAAACATCCAACCTTGCAAGGGTACTGCGCTCTTGAAATAGGTGTTGCTGTTCACGTTGCGTGTAAGCCAATCCTTTTCCTCTCGGCTCAATTTCTCACCATTGTTCAGTTTGGTGCGAAGTCCGTACACCTTGCTGCCTTGCAGGTTCTCCAAACTTGGTACTTCCCATGCCACGAATTTTGTTGCTATTGCCGTTCTCATATCCGTTTTGTTTTTGATTTTTTGTTTTTTAATGCGGATTCAAGAGCTGAGGGAGTTGAGTTTCAAACTATCTTATCTGCTTCTCGTTTATCCGACATTTTTTTTAATGCGTCTTTCTGTCGCATCGGTCGTTTTCGTTTCGGGTGCTTAAAAAGGTAGGGATTAGGGAATGCAAGGTTTTTCGGAAAAATACTACCCGAAAGGCTGGAGATTTTTCCAGAAAACAGGAGGCTTGACCTTGCTTTCCCGTACAATCCCGGAGTTACCTTTGCACCCAGCACGAAAATGACTGCCTGATGCGGCTCACTGAAAGGCGCGAAAATGGAGGTAAACGGAAGTGGAGGCAGATTAGACAGGAAAACTTCAAAAGAGAAATCCGTGAAAAAGACATCCCCAACAGAAAAGAACATAGCCGGTAGCGTGAAACCGAGCAAACCATCGGCAAGGAAGTATGTTTTTATCTGTTTGGCCAAACGTGTTTGGTCGGATGGATAAAATCATTCTTCCCGGTTTGTCTGCCGTGAGTGACGGCTTGTTCCATTTATGGAATGTGCGGTCATACACGGCTTTCCGCTTCCGGCTCAAAAGGACAACGAAAAAAGAAAAATCGTCAAAACCCCGTAAAAGCACCTCTTTGGCATAAGCACAAAAGAAAGGGGCCTTGTCTCATCAGTCTAAACTATTGTTTAGGCGTGAGGCAAAGCCCTTTTCTCCGCTTATGCGGCAGTCGGCACACGTTCGTTCAAAATCTTTTTGGGCGATGGTGTGCTGACGGATAAAATCGCTTTTACGGAAAAACTTGTGTGAGAAGAAAAAATCAGGAGATTCATTTCTAAATCTCCCGTTTTATTGTTACTTTTGCATACGAAGAGTTCTTTGAAGGTTACGCAACGCACAGAAGAATAATGCAGTAGATAACTAACTAATTCGTAACCTATTACTATTATGAGCGATTACCCAATGCTCATTTCCAATAAATTACACTCTTTTCGTAACTTCGTCATGCAAATTTACATGTTTATTTATCATAATGTATTACATTTGTATCAAATAGTTTAGTTTATGGACATATACCAAGTAAACCATCAGCAATTACTGAAGGGGATAAGATGCAATTTTCAGCGATATCTTTATAAACAGATACAGTGGGATGATCGTCTGATTGGAATTTTTGGCTCGCAAGGTGTCGGGAAAACAACCTTGCTGCTGCAACGGATAAAACAGGCTTTCGATGATTCGGATAAAGCCTTGTATTTGAATCTGGACAGCATTCTTTTTCAACGGGAGAAAATGGTCAACGTGGCTATGCAGTTCTATAAGGAGGGAGGTACGCACCTGTTTTTGGACAGCGTGCATCGTTATGCCGATTGGATGACTGAGACCAGGAAGTTGTTGGATCGTTGTCCGAATCTGAATATTGTTTTTGCTTCTTCTTCGTTACTTCCGGTTTCAAAGGTGAAGAAAGGATTTAAGAACCAAGTGTCTTGTTATACATTGGCTACCATGTCGTTCAGGGAATACCTTTCGTATGAATGTGTCTTGGATTTGCCTCCGGTTTCTCTGGATGATTTGCTGGAAAACCATGTGGAAATATCGAGGAATGTGAACGACCAGATTGTCGTAGCCCCTATCTTCCGTAACTATCTGGAACATGGTTGTTATCCGTTTTATTGGGATGATCCGGATGCTTTTCCATTCCGTTTGCAGGATCGGGTGAGAGAGATGGTCGATGTTGATCTGCCGCCTCTTTATCCGTTGGAATATCGAGAATTGAAGGATATTAAAAGGTTAATGATGTCTATTTCCGGCCAGATACCCGATGTGGCTGACGTTGCCGACTTGGCTACTCAGTTGAAGTTGGAGCGGACAGATGTCAAGCGGTATTTTGATTATCTGACGGATGCGGTTTGCATAAGATATTACCAGTCTAAAAAGCAGACTCAGAGTCGTCTTCAAAAAACTTATATAGGTAATACCAATTTATTGATGGCTTTCGAAGAGGATGTGAATGACCGTGTGGTATTGGGAGAGACTTTCTTTGTCGACCAGTTATCGAATTTTGCAACGGTTGAGTTGTTTGAGAATAATGACTTTCTGATAAACGACAAATATATTTTCATGGTTGGCGATCCGTTGATGGATTATGATCGGATCAAAGAGTTGGATAATGCTTTTGCTGCTATCTACGGTCAACCCAAAAGTCAGAACAACAAACTCCCGATCTGGTTGTTGGGACTTTGTTATTGATGGACTTCTTATAATAAAGTATAGATATGACAGATATAATGAAAAATCGTAGGACTATCCGTAAATATACAGAGCAGGATATTCCCGAAGAGTTGTTGAATGAATTGCTGGAAGTGGCAGCCCGTGCTTCCAATACCGGTAATATGCAGTTATACAGTGTGGTTGTTACCCGTGACCAGTCCAATAAGGAGAAACTGGCTCCGGCTCATTTTAATCAGCCAATGATTACGATGGCTCCGGTTGTGTTGACTTTCTGTGCCGATGCCAACCGTTTTGTGAAATGGGCGGAACAACGGAAAGCGGAAGCCGGGTTTGATAATTTGCAGACTTTCATTGCTTCTACAATTGATGCGATGCTGTTTGCACAGGCTTTCTGTGATGCAGCTGAAGAGAAAGGTTTGGGTATCTGCTATTTGGGAACGACTGCCTATAATGCTGATAAAATTATCGAAGCGTTGTCTTTGCCTCGTCTGGTAGTGCCTATCGTTACTGTAACTGTCGGTTATCCGGTTATGCCGTTGCCGGAACAGGTGGAACGACTCCCTTTGGCTGCCGTGGTTCATCAGGAGACTTATGTAGATTATACTCCGGATATGATAGACGAATTATATGGTGAAAAGGAAGCACTGGAAGTCAATAAACAGTTTGTGAAGGAGAACAATAAGGAAACATTGGCACAGGTGTTTACCGATGTTCGTTATACGAAAAAGAATAATGAGTATTTCTCCGAAGTACTGTTAAAGGTTTTAAAAGATCAGGGATTTATGAAATGATCTTTACCTCATAATGCATAAAAAGTCCGCTTTCTATCACACCAGTGATGGACTTGATTGCATTCTCCAGATTGTCGGGTATATTGTTGAACCATACATCGAGTATCAGATTCCCGTTTTCGGTGATTATCGGACCGTCCTTGCCTTGTGCCATCCGGAGTTTTATGTCAACCGGACTTAATGACCGAAGTGCCTGGTCCGCATGTATCAATGCATCCGGGAAGATTTCTACCGGAACGGGGAAACGGGAACCCAGCTTCGAAACCATTTTGGAAGGATCAGCAATAATGAAGGTTTGCGGGCTGGAACCAATCAATAGTTTTTCTTTGAACATGGCACCGCCACGTCCTTTGATCATATTATGGTTGGGATCGATTTCGTCCGCCCCGTCAAAAGTCCAGTTCGGTTTGTGTTCAAGCAGGCTTGTCAGGGGGATACCGAGTTTGGCGCAAGCCATCTTTATTTCCTGGGAAGTAGGAATGGCATGGATATGTAACTGTTCGGTCCGGATACGGTCGGCTATTTTCAATAATGCCAGATAAGCTGTTGATCCTGAACCTACGCCGATAATGTCGCCGTCTTTTACCATAGAGGCGATCTTGTCGGCTACTTTTTGTTTTTCTTCCCGGTTGGAAATCTCTTTACCCCATTCCAACGAATCGATGATTGTTTTCTCCCAGTCCATAATGTGTTGATCAGATGCGTTCCAATACAGTTTCAATCAATCCGATTAATGACCCTCTATAATTAGTGTTCATGTTCTTGTCTACCCGGCCGGCAATGATGCAGCAAACTGTCATGGCGCGATGTCCCATCAGGGCGGCAAGACCGGCAAGCGAAGAACTTTCCATCTCGAAGTTCGTGATTTGCCTTCCATTATAATTGAATGCTTCAATCTTTTCATTCAATTTGGGGTCGGCGAGAGGCAGGCGGAGTTCACGGCCCTGCGGTCCATAAAATCCGTTTGCAGCTATTGTCACGCCACGGATAATATCGTTTCCGGTGATTTGTTCGATCAGGGAATGATCGGCAGGTACAACATAAGGAGAAAGGCCGGATAGTTTCCAGTCCAATTGTTCCTTCAAGGCAGTCTCAAAAGCTATATCCCTGACACGTTCGGTATTTGCATAGAAGTAAATGACACCGTCGAAACCGATAGATTTTTCAGCAGCAACGTACGTGCCGACAGGAACAAACGGTTGTAGACCTCCCGATGTCCCGACACGAACCAAAGTCAATTGCTTGAATGCCGGTTTTACGGTACGGGTGGAGAAGTCGATATTAGCCAGTGCATCCAGTTCGTTCAGTACAATATCTATATTGTCCGTTCCGATGCCGTGGGATACAACTGTGATACGTTTTCCTTTATAGGTACCTGTTATAGTGTGAAACTCCCGGCTGGATACTTCGCATTCTTGTGTGTCGAAGTAAGAGGCAACGGTTGACACCCGGTCGGGGTCGCCTACCAGAACTACTCTGTCTGCCAGCTGTTCCGGCTTAAGATGCAGATGGAATACGCTTCCATCTGCATTTATAATTAATTCGGATTCGGGAATTACTCTCATCTGATTAGTCTTTAAGCGGTTTTGAAGGAGCACTGGTCGGTCTGGCTATTGCTTCACGCATAGATGTATCGGCATCAATGTTCTTCATCTTATAATAATCCATGATACCCATGTTTCCGGAGCGGAAGGCTTCTGCCATTGCTTTCGGGACTTCTGCCTCTGCTTCGATCACTTTGGCGCGGGCTTCCTGAGCTTTTGCTTTCATTTCCTGTTCCAGGGCAACAGCCATTGCACGGCGTTCTTCGGCTTTAGCCTGGGCGATGTTCTTATCGGCCTGTGCCTGGTCCATCTGAAGGAATGCACCGATGTTCTTACCTATGTCGATATCCGCAATATCGATGGACAGGATTTCAAAAGCCGTACCGGCATCAAGGCCCTTGCGGAGTACCAGCTTGGAGATTGAATCCGGGTTTTCCAATACTGTTTTATGGCTTTCGGATGAACCGATGGATGATACGATACCTTCACCGACACGGGCAAGGATGGTCTCTTCACCGGCACCACCGACCAACTGTTTGATGCTGGCACGAACGGTTACACGGGCTTTGGCAATCAGCTGGATACCATCTTTCGCAACGGCAGTTACAGGAGGAGTATCGATCACTTTCGGGTTAACCGACATCTGGACGGCTTCGAATACGTCACGGCCTGCCAGGTCGATAGCGGTTGCCATCTGGAAAGGCAGGTCTATATTTGCTTTGGAGGCAGATACCAGTGCATGAACCACTTTCTCAACATGTCCGCCTGCCAGATAGTGTGCTTCCAGTTCATCACGGGTCAGCGACTTCAGACCGGCTTTGTGTGCTTCGATCATGGCACGGGCGATAACATAAGGAGGTACATTACGGATACGCATCAAAAACAGCTGTATCAGCGAGATGTTTACACCCGATACTTTGGCCGAGATCCATAGCAGGAACGGCACATAGTAAAAGAAAATTGCCAGCAGCAATACCGCTGCACCCAGTAGGATAAAAGGCAAATAGTTCAATTCTTCCATATAAATTTAATTAAGCGTGAATATCTGTTTGTTCTTTTCTCTTAACCAATACGTTATAACCATCGACACGCAGTACTTCGACCGGCGTGTTTTCGTCTATCAATTCATCCATCGACTTCGCCTCGACGGTGATGCCCTTGATACGTGCTTTGCCGATAGGGGCAAGGCGTGAGAGGGTGATACCTTCGTCACCCGGTTCGATGCCCAGGTCACGGCTTGAAGTCAGTTTGGAGTCGACATCCGTTTTCAGGGCGACCTTGTTGAATGACCGGGCACGCAATAACCATACAAATGAGGCGGCAAAGGCTGTTAACGACAGGAACAATGTGATATGTCCGGCCGTTTCACCTACCGTATAGGCATAAATAACGCCTGATGCCGCGAAAAGAAATCCTCCGACACCGGCAATTGTTATTCCCGGCAAAAGGAATATTTCCAGCAGGATAAGCACGATGGCTACCAGCATTAAAAAGACAATAATGGTTATTTCCCAGATCATAATAGTCGCGGTTGAATTATCTGTTACTTTTTAAATAGTTTATCTCCGTATTACGAGCTTTCTTCTCCAACTCTTCAGGCTGGTCGAGCAGACTGTTCAATTGCTCTTCCGCTTCAAGAATTGCCGGTTTCAACTGTTCCTTCTTTGCACTGTTCCCGGAAGAATAGGAGGCTCTGAGGTCGGCCAGTTTATCATTCAGTTCTTTTATCTGTTTGTTCAGTGAAACAACTTTTCCATAGTAACTCTTTGCTTCCGGACTTTTGATATCGTCCAGTTTATAGTAAACCAGGCTGTTGTTTATCACGAACTCGAAATCTTTTTCGATTTTCGCTTCCCCGTAAGGTATTTCTTTATGGGCCAGTTCGACCAGATTGCTGTAGTCGCTTCCCGGTTTCCATGAGTCCTGAATGGAAGTGATGGCGGCACGGGCACGTTTCATTTCGATATCTTCACTTTCTACGCGGCTGTGTTCATTGTTCGGGATGAACAGGTAAACGCATACTTTATCTTCGGGCTGGAAGCGGTCTGAAACGAACCACCCCAACTCCTTAGTCTCATCATACACCATCATATAATCATTGAACGGTGAGTTGAAAGGCATGCTTAACTGCTCCGGTGCCAGATAAGTATCGGAGTTGATGTTGTAGCGCGTAACAAACAGGTCGTATCCTCCCAATGAACCGTTTCCCTGAGAGGCATAGTAGATGGTGACTCCGTCAGACAAAGCGAAAGGATAATTATCGTCGTTATTGCTGTTGATATTCATCGGCAACTGTTTTTCATCCCCCCATTTGTCCATCAATCTGGACTGGGTGAAAAGACAGTATCGGTCGTTGTCTGTTGCATGGGCATAATAAATCTTGTCGCCTTTCTGGTTCATATAAACCGTTGAGGATACAGGTTCATTTGTCTGGAAGAAATCTTTGAAAGATGTCAATGTGCCACTTTCTTCGCTCAGTGTATAAGCTGCCAGAAAATCATCTTTGTCAACAACGATGCTGTCTATAATCTGTACATCTTCCGTTTTTTCCATCATCCGGTGGGCGTTCTCAGCCAGGCTGAGTTTTTCTTCGAATGCTTGTGTGTCCTGTTTCTTTTTAGTCAGCAGGTCGATGTACTCTTCCATCATTTCCGCCGCTTCATCAAAACGGTAGGTCTGATAATAAACATCCGACAGATAGCGATAAGCGTCCTGAACTTTGCGCTTGACTGCCACTTTCAGATGTTTCTCGGCACCGGCCAGATCTCCAGTCTCGTAACAACACACACCATACCAATGATTATAGGACGAGTTGCTGGGAGCTTGTTTCACCAGTTTTTCGAAAGCAGGTTTAGCTTCAGCGTATTGCCCTTCGTTGTATAGTTTTTTGGCCTGGTCCAGGCTCTGTGCCTGCAGGCTGCAGCAAAGAAATGTAATTCCAATTGTGTAAAACAGTTTTTTAGATAACCGGCTCATTGTCTCTTGTTATGATATAATTATACTGATTCAAAGATAATAATATTTTTAGTTAAGCGTACAATTCATTGGATAAATATCTATTTTTGTGCCCGATTTAGAGTAGATATGGCAAAGCTGACAGCAGAAGAACTCCTGTTCCGGAAAATAGAAGAGAAAGTGAAGAGGGCAATTTTCGAATATAGCCTGATCGCAAATGGCGACCGCATCCTGATCGGATTGTCGGGCGGAAAGGATTCGCTTGCCCTTGTCGACCTGCTGGGACGCCGTTCAAAAATCTATAATCCCCGCTTTGAAGTGGTCGTGGCGCATGTGGTGATGACGAATATTCCTTATTGCTCGGATGCGGAGTATCTGAAAAGCTGTGCCGATGAACACGGGTTGCCGTTTATTATTCACGAAACGAGTTTCGACGCTTCTACCGATACACGTAAGTCTCCTTGTTTTCTTTGTTCCTGGACACGGCGAAAGGCTTTGTTTGATATAGCCAAGAAGCATAATTGCAATAAGATCGCCCTGGGGCATCATCAGGATGATATTATCGAAACATTACTGATGAATATAACCCATCAGGGAGCTTTCGGGACTATGCCTCCGCGGTTGAAGATGGATAAGTTCGATATGGAGATCATCCGTCCGATGTGCCTGGTTGAAGAAAAAGAACTGGTCCGTATTGCCGAATGGAAAGGGTATCGTAAACAAATAAAGAACTGTCCGTATGAGTCCGGTTCCAGCCGTTCGGATATGAAAGAAGTCCTGGCCCGGCTCGAAGCTATAAATCCGGAAGCACGTTACAGCATCTGGAACAGTATGTCGAATGTACAACAGGATTATCTTCCTCAAAAAAATAGATAAGTTATGCAGGGTTTTTATACTATTCTGTTATTGGTCGTATCAAATATTTTTATGACATGTGCCTGGTACGGCCACCTGAAGATGAAACAGCAGTTCAGTTGGTTCGAACATTTGCCGTTGATCGGTGTAATCTTATTCAGTTGGTTTCTCGCTTTCTTCGAGTATTGTTTTCAGGTACCGGCAAACCGTATGGGATTCAGGGAGAATGGCGGACCGTTCAATCTGATACAATTGAAAGTAATACAGGAGGTTATTACGCTTGTTGTATTCGTGGCTTTCAGTGCGATCGCCTTTAAAGGAGAATCGTTTAAATGGAATCATGCGCTGGCTTGCTTACTGTTGGTTGCTGCTGTCTATTTGGTGTTTAAGAAATAATTGGCATCAGTGAAGGGCGTTCGTTTTTAGTCTATGATGGTTGTTGCTGTTAATTATCTTTATCTATCATGCAACGATCATATTTACATTGTTTTAACTAACTATCGTTCCTATATCTATTAAAAAGCCTCTACCTTAAAGTCTTTTTTGCCGAAATATATAGACTTATTTCATCGAAACAACTATTTATTGTTGTCAGGATGCCCGTTTTATCCTGTTTGACACCCGGATGTTGACGATGCTCAGACCCGGGTGTTGGCAACCTTGAGACCCGGGTCTCGAACAACATAAGTAATTACTTCCTTGAAAATAAACAATATACTTCAACAAAAAAAGAAGCTTACACTGGGCTTTTGGATAAGGCTATGATAGTTACCTGATAGTTATATGATAGTTAATAATAACAACTGTCATAGGGTAATAGTCTTGTAGTTAGTGTCTTATGATTTTAAATGATAGTATGATAGTTGATTTGATAAATCGTTTGAAGAAAGCATTCCATCCTCAACATGCTATTGGTTTTTTATTATCCCATCCAGATACCGTAATATTTCTGTTTCTTCGTCCGGATGAAACCATTTGATCTCTTCATCCCGCTTAAACCAGGTCATTTGTTTGCGGGCATAGACACGGGAGTTGCGCCGTATTTTCTCTACGGCCAGGTCGAGCGGCCATTCTCCGTCGAAATAGTTGAACAGTTCTTTATAGCCGACCGTATTGAGGGAGTTCAGGTGGCGGAAAGGGTAGACTTTACGCGCTTCTTCCAGCAGGCCGTCAACCATCATCTGGTCGACACGGCGGTTGATGCGGTCGCATAATTCTTCGCGGTCGCGTGTCAGTCCCACTTTGATGATTCTGAAAGGGCGTTCTTTCTTTATATTGGTGCGGAAAGAAGAATAAGGCTTTCCCGTCATCCGGCATATCTCGACAGCATGGATTACCCGTTTGTAGTTCATCCGGTCTACTTCTTCATAATGGACAGGGTCGGATTCTTTTAACTCCTGTAGGATATTTTCCAGTCCTTCACGCTCGAACTGGGCGTAAATAGCCTCACGTATATCGGGGGTGACGGTTGGAATATCATCAATGCCTTTACATACGGCGTCGATGTACATCATGGAACCGCCTGTCATTACAACGGTTGGAGTTGTGCGGTGGAGTGTTTCCAGGAGGGAGATTACGTCTTCTTCAAAGTTACTGGCACTGTAATAATCGGTCAGGTCCAGTGTCCCGACCATATAATGTTTTACTCTTGCCATTTGTTCGGCGGTGGGGGCTGCCGTTCCGATAGGAAGGTCTTTATAGAGCTGACGGGAGTCGGAGGAAATAATAGGCGAACCGAAATGTTCTGCTACGCGCAAACTCAGTTCGGTCTTTCCGACTCCTGTCGGCCCGAGTAATATGACAAGGGAGTTCATCAATTAAAAACGCTCGTCGTCGTACGGGTTTTCCATCGGTACGTCGCCTAAACCTTCGAAACCGCCTTTGTCCAGTTCGTCGATGTCGTATTCTGAGTCACCGTAAAAGTCTTCGCCGATCTCTGTGCTTCCGTTTTTGGTTTCGAACTGTTCAAAGTCTACTGTTTGAGCAGGTGCAATACCAATAGATTTGCTGACGATTGCTTTGTCGAGATCTTTGCCCGGCTCTATTTCGCGGAGTTCCATGAAGAAAGCACGTTCGGTCATATAGTCGAAAACGAACATAAGTTTCTGGTGTTCGTCTTCAAGCAATTCTTCCAGACGAGTTTCAGCCATTATATAGTTATCCACTTCCGAAGTGGTGTCCATTTCTACTAATGTAATTTCCGTATTTTTGCTCCAATCGTCGTCACAAATAAAGAAAGAGCACATCTGATCTTTCGTGTAGCCAACCGACTCAAGGATGGCGTCGTGCAGATCAAGGAAAGTTGCTTCCGCATCAATCTTGATTTCGCGTTTGAAGTCATCTACTTCATCTGATAGAATGAGGAATCTAAATACCATAGTCTTTTTAGTTTTTTGTTGGTTCAAAAGTAGTAAAATAAAAATAATGTGCCAATAAAATAATATGCCAATATGCCAAGAAAAATACTATCTGTTGATATTTTCATTGGCGTATTGGCATATTGCCTGATTGGCAGATTATTATTCGTCGATCGAACCTCTTACGATACCGCGTTCGGAAGTCTTGATAAAGTTGAGTATCAGGTCTCTTTCTTCGCTGGCTTCGTATTCGGTTTCGATAGCCTTGATGGCTTCCGTATTATTCAGGCCACGGGTATATAACGTACGGTAGATATCCTGTATCAGGAATACCTGCTGGTTGGTGAACCCACGGCGGCGTAATCCTACGATATTGATGCCACAGTAAACAATCGGGTCGCGGCCGATCAACGTATAAGGCGGAATATCTTTACCGATACGGGAACCGCCCTGTACCATCACGTGTTTCGATATGCGGGTAAACTGGTGGACCAGGCTGCCGCCGCTGACAATAGCAAAATCGTCAATCTCCACTTCTCCGGCTATCTGGGATGCGTTCCCGAGGATAATATGATCTTTCAGTACGCAATCGTGTGCGATATGGGAATATGCCATAATCAGGCAATCGCTTCCGACTATGGTCTTTCCCTTTGATGCTGTTCCCCGGTTGATAGTGACACACTCGCGGATCGTCGTATTTTTTCCGATTTCAGCGGTGGTCTGCTCTCCTTTGAACTTGAGATCTTGTGGAATACCGGCAATTACAGCTCCCGGGAAGATGGAACAGTTGTCTCCGATCCTTGCCCCGTCGAGAATGACTGCATGTGAATAAATATGACAATTGTCGCCTATTACTACATCCTTTTCAATCACTGCAAAAGGATCTATCGTTACATTCTGACCGATCTTTGCTTCGGGATGAACGACTGCTAAAGGGGATTGATTCATTGCCTTCTTCTGTTATTATTATTTGTTTTTAATGATTTGAGCCATAAATTCAGCTTCGCAAACCAGCTTGTCGCCAACGAAGATATAACCTTTCATCGTGGAAATACCACGGCGGATAGGAGCCAGCAGTTCCAGGCGCAGGATCAGTGTATCTCCCGGTACTACTTTCTGACGGAATTTAACGCCATCGATCTTCATGAAATAAGTGGAATAGCGTTCCGGTTCGTCTACTGAATTCAGAACGAGCAAACCGCCGGTCTGTGCCATCGCTTCAACCAGCAATACACCCGGTGTAACAGGTTCTTGCGGGAAGTGTCCGGTAAAGAACGGTTCGTTTGTCGTTATATTTTTTATTCCGACGATGTAGTTACCGCCTATTTCAATGATCTTGTCGACCAGCAGGAAGGGGTAACGGTGGGGAAGCAACTCGCGGATACGGTTGATATCCATGATCGGAGCTACGTTCGGATCGTAAATCGGAGCTTGTACTTCGTTTAATTTGATATCCTTGCGGATCATGCGGGCCAGCTGGTTGTTGATCTTATGTCCGGGGCGGGTTGCGATGATGCGTCCGCGGATAGGCTTACCGATCAGTGCCAGGTCGCCCAGTACGTCAATCAGTTTATGGCGTGCCGGTTCGTTGTCGAATACCAGCGGTTTGTTGTTGATATAACCCAGGTCGCATACGTCTTTGTGGGGTATGCCGACTTCGTCTGCCAGTTTGTCAAGGGTTTCCTGCGGCATTTTCTGGTCGTAGATAACAATTGCATTGTCAAGGTCACCGCCTTTGATCAGATTGTTCTGGCGGAGCATTTCCACTTCGCGAACGAATACAAATGTACGGGAAGCGGCAATTTCTTCGGGAAACTCGCTCAGATCGTTCATGGTGGCGAACTGATTGGATAAAACGGGCGAATCGAAGGAGATCAGCACATTCACACTGAACTTCTCGTCAGGGAGGATGATCAGTGAAGAGCCTGTTTCTTCGTCTTTTACTTCGATCTTATGTTTTACGATGTAAAAATCTTTCGGAGCGTTCTGTTCAACGATTCCTGCTTTCCGGATCTCTTCAGAGAAGAAACGTGAACTACCGTCCAGAATCGGAAACTCGGGAGCGTTCACTTCAATCAGGCAGTTGTCGATTTCGTAGGCATATAATGCTGCCATTGCGTGTTCTACAGTGCTGATCTGGATGCCGTTCTTTGATAAAACGGTACCTCTTTGTGTACTGGCTACGTTTTCTGCCAACGCATCAATAACAGGTTGTCCTTCCAGGTCAACACGTTTAATTTTGTATCCGTGGTTTTCCGGTGCCGGATTGAACGTGATCTGTATGTCCAGTCCGGTATGCAAGCCTTTACCTTGCATCGAGAAACTCTTGGCTAGCGTCTTTTGTTTCTGCATACGTATATTAATTATTTATTGATTTCCTTTTTTAATTGTTCGATCTCGCGCTGCAACTGTCCCAGTGTACGGTACATATCGGGCAGGCGGTTGAATACGGCGCTTGAACGCATGAAGTTCTTCGCGTCGATAGCCGGAGCGCCCAATACAGTCTTAGCTTCCTTGATGTCGCTGATCACACCGGATTGTGCACCGAATACGACGCCATCGGCAATATGGATATGCCCGGCCAGTCCTACCTGTCCGCCAAACATACAATGGCTGCCGATCTTGACTGAACCGGCGATACCTACCTGGGCTGCCATTACAGTGTTTTCTCCGACTTCTACGTTATGGGCGATCTGCACCAGGTTATCCAGTTTCACACCGCGACGGATGATGGTTGATCCCATTACGGCACGGTCGACCGTGGTATTGGCCCCGATCTCGACATTGTCTTCCAATACAACATTCCCCAGTTGCGGGATCTTTTTATAATTCTCTCCTTCGGGAGCAAAACCGAAACCGTCCGAACCGATCACAGAACCGGCATGGAGGATACAATTATTTCCGATTTTACATCCGTTATAGATGGTTGTATGCGGATAAAGAATGCAGTTATCTCCGATAGTCACGCCATCACCGATGTATGCGTTGGGATATATCTGGCAGTTCTTACCCAGCTTTACATGTTCTCCGATATAGGCAAAGTTGCCGACAAAGCAATCTTCTCCCATTGTCGCAGAGGCTGCGATGAAAGCAGCCGAAGAAATACCGGCCTTTTTAGGTTTTGACTGTTCTACCAGGTTGAGTAACATGGCAAGAGCAGAATATGCATTTTCAACTTTCACTAAAGTTGCGGTGATCTGTTCAGCCGGAGAAAAGTCGTTATTCACCAGAACAATGCTTGCTTCTGTATTATAGATATAATGTTCGTACTTGGGATTAGCCAGGAACGTCAGTGTTCCGGGTTGTCCTTCCTCTATTTTTGAGAAGTTGCTAACTTTCACTTCCGGGTTGCCATCAACGGTTCCACCAAGAAAGTCCGCTATTTGTTGGGCTGATAACTCCATTACTTATTTTGTTATATTGTATTTTGAATTGAGACTGCTCCACTAAGAATAAAGCAGTTTGCAAAAATGGTGAAAAATATTGGGATAGCCTATGCTTTGCAGGGAATAATTCCCTTATCATGCAGATATCCTGCCATTTCACGTTGCACAGCTTGTGCTGCTTCGCGGGCAAATGAGGCAAAATTCTCGGATTTATCTACGTAAATGATCGCACGTGAAGAGTTAACAAGCAAACCGCACTGATCGTTCATTCCGTATTGAGCCACTTCTTGCAAGCTGCCACCCTGTGCTCCGACACCCGGAACCAACAGGAAATGGTTGGGAGCATACTTACGGATGTCCAAAAACATTTTTCCCTGAGTTGCACCGACAACGTACATCATCTGTTCGTCGGTAGCCCAGTCCTGCGATTTCTTCAATACTTTTTCAAACAGACGTTCGCCGTTGGCATCTTCCGTCATCTGGAAATCCTGTGAGCCTTTGTTTGAAGTCAACGCCAGCAGGATTACCCATGCTTCGGGATAGATCAGGAACGGTTTTACGCTGTCTTCACCCATGTAAGGAGCCACTGTAACGGCATCCACCTTGATATGGTCGAAGAAAGAGCGGGCATACATTTCGGATGTGTTACCGATATCGCCACGTTTCGCATCGGCGATAATGAACTGGTCCGGATAGTTTTCACGCAGGTAAGTAACAGTCTTTTCAAAGGCAAGCATACCTTTCACGCCCAGACTTTCGTAGAAAGCCAGGTTCGGTTTGTAAGCTACACAGTAATCGGCTGTAGCATCGATGATTGCCTTGTTGAAAGCGAAGATCGGATCTTCTTCAGAGAGTAAATGCTGCGGGATTTTTTTTATATCTGTATCCAATCCTACGCAAAGGAAAGATTGTTTCTTTTTAATGTTTTCGAATAATTGTTGCTTGTTCATCTTGTCTTGTGTCAAATAGTGAAATTGTTATAGTTCAGCTTCTTTCAGGCGTTCTGCATTTTCGGCAACGGTCAGTTGGTCGATGCAGGCTTGTATATCGCCGTCCATGAAAGCAGATAAATTATAGATTGTGTAGTTGATACGATGATCGGTGATACGTCCTTGCGGATAGTTGTATGTCCGGATCTTCGCGGATCGGTCGCCCGACGATACCATTGTCTTGCGTTTGTTGGCAATGTCGTCCAGGTATTTCTGATGTTCTTTGTCATAAATGAAAGAACGCAGGCGGGTAAGTGCGCGTTCCTTGTTCTTCGGCTGGTCGCGCGTCTCCGTACATTCGATCAGGATCTCTTCGCTCACGCCGGTGTTCGGGTTCTTCCAGACGTATCTCAAACGTACGCCCGATTCGACCTTGTTCACATTCTGGCCGCCGGCACCTCCCGAGCGGAAAGTATCCCACTTAATTTCACCTTCATTAATTTCAACATCAAACTCGTCTGCTTCGGGGAGCACAGCCACGGTAGCTGCTGAGGTGTGTACACGTCCCTGAGTTTCGGTACTGGGTACACGCTGAACACGATGTACGCCCGATTCATATTTGAGCGTACCATATGCTTTCTCACCGCTAACGGTGAAAATAATTTCTTTATATCCGCCCGACGAACCTTCGCTGCAACTTGACAGGGCGACTTTCCAACCTTTGGCTTCGCAGTATTTGATATACATACGATAAAGGTCGCCGGCAAAAAGGGCTGCTTCGTCGCCTCCCGTTCCGCCACGAATTTCAACGATAGCATTCTTATCGTCTTCCGGATCGCTCGGAACAAGCAACAGCTTGATCTCTTCTTCCAGTTCCGGAATGCGGGCATTGCAGGCATCCAACTCTTCGCGGGCAATCTCCCTCATTTCAGGATCCTGCTCGGTATCAAGCATCTGCCGTGCTTCGTTTATACCATTTAATGTATTGACATATTCATTTCGGGTAGTCACGATCTTCTCCAGATCGCGATACTCTTTATTGAGTTTTACAAACCGTTTCATATCGGCTATCACTGCCGGGTCGGTAATCAGTGTTCCGACTTCTTCAAAACGGCTTACTAATCCGTCCAGTCTTCCTAATAAATTATTATCAGCCATTTATCAGATTAATATACGAAGCGACCTTTTTCGCTTTCAATAATCAATTCATTCTTATCCGCCTCTTCCACGAAGCCTACGATTTGTGCATCAATGTTGAAGCTCTTGGCAATACTGATCACTTCTTCAGCATGTTCGGGCGACAGATAGATCTCCATGCGGTGGCCCATATTGAACACTTTGTACATTTCGCTCCAGTCGGTTCCGCTCTGTTCCTGAATAATGCGGAAAAGAGGAGGGATCGGGAACAGGTTGTTCTTTGTTACACGCTTGTTTCTACGAAGTGCATTACTTTTGTTTGTGCTCCGCCTGAACAGTGTACCATTCCGTGTATCTGCGAACGCAGTTTATCCAGCAATACTTTGATTACCGGAGCATAGGTACGGGTAGGGGAAAGCACCAGTTTACCGGCGTCGATACCCAGTTCTTCGATTTTGTCAGTCAGTTTCAGTCCGCCTGAATAAACCAGTTCATCGGGAACTGCTGCATCGTAGCTTTCGGGATATTGGGTTGCCAGATATTTGGCAAATACGTCGTGACGGGCAGAGGTCAGACCGTTGCTGCCTGTTCCGCCGTTATATTCTTTTTCGTAGGTAGCCTGTCCGTAAGATGCCATTCCGACAATTACGTCGCCACCCTGTATATGACTGTTATCAACCACGTCTGCACGTTTCATGCGGCAAGTCACGGTGCTGTCGACGATGATTGTGCGAACCAGGTCGCCCACATCGGCCGTTTCGCCTCCGGTGGCATAGCAGCCTACGCCCATTTCGCGCAGTTCGGCCAGCAGTTCGTCCGTTCCGTTAATAATGGCGGAGATTACTTCGCCGGGAATAAGCAGTTTGTTACGTCCGATAGTGGAAGAAACAAGTATATTGTCGACCGCACCTACACACAGCAGGTCGTCGATGTTCATGATCAGTGCATCCTGGGCAATACCTTTCCACACTGACAAGTCACCGGTTTCTTTCCAGTACATGTAAGCCAGGGATGATTTTGTTCCGGCTCCGTCAGCGTGCATAATGTTACAGTACTCAGGGTCACCGCCTAATATATCAGGGATGATCTTACAAAATGCTTTAGGGAATATTCCCTTGTCGATGTTCTTTATTGCATTGTGAACATCTTCTTTTGAAGCGGATACACCGCGCAGGTTGTAACGTTGGTCACTCATTGTTTTACATATTTGGCTGCAAAGATACTATTTTTTTATGTTACTTATCTAAGTTTAAGCACATCTCCTTCTTCAGGAATGTAATCTTTGTCTTTTTTATTCATCTTATACAGGCTCTTGATCTGTATTCCGTATTTCTGTGCGATGCTGTGCATGGATTCTCCGATTTGTACAACATG
This sequence comes from Parabacteroides sp. AM58-2XD, assembly GCF_003463685.1. NCBI lineage: Bacteria > Pseudomonadati > Bacteroidota > Bacteroidia > Bacteroidales > Tannerellaceae > Parabacteroides > Parabacteroides sp. AM58-2XD. Next base: position 26,703 of record NZ_QSDP01000023.1, on the reverse strand, counting down.
GTCGTAATTAGGCTTGTCTGCCTTTTTCTTCTTCTTTTCCAGATAGACGATGTCGCCTTTCTGCAAAGGGAAGTCTTCGGGCACTTCGTTGAATTTTTTCAGATCCCTGACGCTGAAATCGAGATTTCGTGCAATCTGGTCGAAGCTGTCATTGTCTTTGGCATATACATATAGCAAACCATACGTCCGGTATATCGTATATTTTACGGCAGGATATTTTCGCTGTTTCCTTTCTTCGCGTGTCGGTTTATGTTCTTTGCCCGAATCGAAGCGGTAAAGCTCGTAATCTTCAACCACTTTGATTAGTTTATTGGCGTAAGCGCGATCGGTTGCATAACCACATTTTTGCAAACCTCTGGCCCAGCCTTTATAGTCGGTTATTTTTAGCCGGAACAGTTGGTCGTAACGCGAACGTTTCAGAAATTTAGAATGATCTTCATATGAATCTTCTACCCGTTTGTATTTACGGAAACACTCTCCGCGCAGGTCGTCGTCATGGTAAACTCGTCCGCCGCGCCAGTCGGAATGACATTTGATGCCGAAGTGGTTGTTTGAGCGGCGTGCCAGGTCGCTTTGTCCGGCTCCAGACTCCAGTAATCCCTGTGCCAGAGTGATACTGGCGGGAATTTTGTACTTCTTTTGTTGTTCTATAGCCAAAGCGCTGTATGTTTTTATATACTTTTCGTATGAAGGTATTTTGCGCTGGGTGGCTGCCTCCGCTAATGTCGCTATAAAAAATAAGAGGCAAAAAATCCGTATTGTCAGTTTCATAAAACGAGTTCCTAAAGTATTTATTTTCGCAAAGATAATGAAGCTGGATATATTATTCTTCTAAATAATCTATAAAATACTGGTTTATATCCTGCTAATTTTAGCCAGATAATCATAATGTTCTCCTTCCCGTATCTTCTCCGCTTTGAACCCGTTGTTTGCGGCATGTAGGCTGAGCGTCTGAAAATCTAAGTATAACCAGTCGAACCGGTTGCCCCTGGTGTTTTTATATTGCATGCGGAAATCCACTTCTCCGTAATAGTCATCATCAATATCTATGTCGAGATTGCCATCTTCATCTTCAAACAGGTAACGGAGGTCGGAAGAGTCCATCCATACACAACCTCCCGGAGCAAGCAGGCGTTTTAAGGTATTGAAGAAAATCGGGAGATTGGCTATCTTTCCGACAATCCCTGAGCCGTTCATCAGCATCAGGATCGTATTGAAGCTGCCGCTGAACTGTTTGTTGAAGAAATTTTCCAGGCAGGCATCCTTTACGCCTCTTTTCTGCATGACCTCTACAGACAAAGGTGAGATGTCGATGGCTTTTACCGTCTTTCCCATTTCCTGCAATGCCAGCGAATGGCAGCCGCTCCGGCACCAACATCGAGTATTCTGCCTTCACTCATGCGGAGTGCATCCTGTTCTAGTGCCGGCATTTCCGTAAAATTGCGGAATAACTGTTTAACCGGGATTTCATCTTCATCGAACATGGAAGAAAAAACGCGGAGTTTACTAGCTTTACCGTTCGCGAAATAGTCTGCGATAGCGGCGCCCATCGGGTCTTTTTGGGGTGTGAGTAGGGGTATTTGCATATCCTGATTTGGAATTATTCGTATTTTATCGGACAAAGATACAAATTTACTATCTTTGTTTATCTAATCTCAATCTTATGAAAGAAATCAAACTGGAAACAAAAATAACGGTTTATTCGCTGAATGAAGTTCCGGATGAGGAACAGCCTTTGGTTCATGCGGCTTTGAAGGCAACGGAACAATCGTATGCCCCTTATTCAAAATTCCATGTCGGGGCGGCAGCGTTACTGGCTGACGGGACAATTGTGACGGGAAGTAACCAGGAGAATGCGGCTTACCCATCCGGTTTATGTGCGGAGCGGGTTACTTTGTTCCAAGCCGGACATCAGTATCCCGATATTCCGGTAGTTGCCCTGGCGATTGCTGCGGCAACAGGAGGGAAGCAGGTGGAAAGTATTTCGCCTTGCGGTGCTTGCCGGCAGGTACTGTTGGAAACAGAACAACGATATGGTAAGCCTGTGAAAGTGTTGCTTTGCGGAACAAAAGATGTGATGGTTGCTCCAAATGCGGTATCGCTTTTACCGCTTTGTTTTGGGAAAGAAGATTTGAAATTGGAATAATACGATAAGTTCTGAATGTAGGTAGTAAAAAAAGCGGGACAAGAAGTCAAACCTCTTGTCCCGCTTTTTTTATTTAACTATCTGATCAGATACCCAAAGATGCTTTGATCTGGTTGATCTTTTCTTCGGCTGCTTTGTTTGCTTCCGGTAAATCTTCCAGGCTTTTTACTTTTGAATGAACTTCGCAGTAGAATTTAATCTTCGGCTCTGTTCCTGAAGGACGGATAGATATTTTCGTATTGTCTTCAGTAAAGTATTGCAGTACGTTGGAAGTTGTCGGCATATCCAGTGTGATCGTTTCGTTATCGTTGTAGCTGTAACCTTTCAGTGAAGCGTAATCATAGAATAACGAAACTTTGGAACCGGCGATTTCCTGTAACGGGTTTTCGCGGAAGTTCTTCATCATCGCTTCGATTTCTTCTGCACCACTCTTGCCTTTTTTCACAACAGAGATACCTTTTTCTTTAGAGAAACCATATTGTACATAGATGTTCTGCAACAACTGGTACATGGTGATACCCTGATCTTTTGCCCATGCTGCGATTTCTGCCAGGATAGCACATGCGGAAACAGCATCTTTATCGCGAACGAAGTCTTCGCAAAGGAATCCGTAGCTTTCTTCACCGCCACCGATGTAGTTTTTCTTTCCTTCGTTTTTCTTCATTACATCGGCGATCCATTTAAAACCGGTGTAAACGTCGTATATTTCAACACCGTTGCGTTCAGCGATCGTACGGATCAGCTCGGTTGTAACGATTGTTTTTACGATATATTCTTTGCCGTTTACCTTGCCTAATTCTTTCCAGCGGGTAATCAGGTAATAAACGAACATCAAAGCTGTCTGGTTACCGTTCAGCAATACCCATTCGCCTTCATTGTTCTTAACAGCTGCACCAACGCGGTCAGCATCCGGGTCGGAAGCCATTACCAGTTCGGCATCTGTTTCTTTCGCTTTCTCAACAGCCATAGCCAACGCTGCCGGTTCTTCCGGATTCGGAGAGATAACCGTCGGGAAGTCGCCGCTTACAACATCCTGTTCCGGAACATGGATGATATTAGTGAATCCGAATGCTTTCAATGTATCCGGAACGATCTTTACACCGGTTCCGTGGATCGGAGTGTAAACGATCTTCATGTCATGGTGACGTTTGATTGCTTCCGGAGAAAGGGAAATAGTTGTCAAAGCGTCGATATACAAATTGTCGATTTCAGAACCGATGATTTCAATCAGGTCTTTATTGCCTTTGAACTTGATGTCGCTGGCATTGCGGATCTTGTTTACTTCGGCGATCGTGTTACGGTCGTGCGGAGCGATCATCTGTGCACCGTCGTCCCAGTAAGCCTTGTAACCGTTGTATTCTTTCGGGTTATGTGAAGCTGTCAGGATGATACCGCTCTGGCATCCCAGTTTACGGATAGCAAAAGACATTTCCGGTGTCGGGCGAAGGTCTTCGAACAGGTACACTTTTATACCGTTAGCAGAGAAGATATCTGCCGAGATTTCGGCAAACTTGCGGCTATTGTTACGGCAATCATGGCCGATAACAACTTTGATCTGATCCAGATTGGCAAATTCCTTTTTCAGATAATTTGACAAACCCTGTGTAGCAGCACCGACAGTATAAATATTCATACGGTTGGTTCCTACACCCATGATACCTCTTAAACCTCCTGTACCAAATTCAAGGTCTTTGTAGAAAGATTCGATCAGTTCGGTCGGATCTTCGCTGTCTAATAATTCCTGAACTTTTGCTTTTGTTTCGGCATCATAACTTTTGGTAAGCCAGCTTTGCGCTTTACTTCTTACCATTTCTAGCAGTTCGTTGTTTTCCATACCCAAATATCTTGCATTTATATATGTGTTATTTCCTAATTTATGAGAAAACAAAGATACAAATTAATTGTTGTAAACAATGGCTCGCAGCCTTATTTTCAAGAAAAAAGAAAAAGTTATTTTTTACCACGTAAACGGATAAGTATAAGTGGATTGATTTCCACAGGCATCTGTTACGATCAGTTTCAGCGTGTGTTTCCCTCTTGCCAGCCGCTCTTTATCGAAGTGGTAGGTAATGACGGACTTACTATTCATTTCAAATAAAACATATTGACCGTCGATTTCACCCCGGTATGTTTGTACGCCGCTCAGGTTGTCCGACAGTCTGAGTGTGATGGCTTGCTGGCTAACCCATGTTGCCGGATTGAGAGGTGTAATGGTCGGCGGGACAAGGTCTTGACCAAGCGTGTAGCTTCCCATTTCTTTTATATCGGCATCGACCCAGCCGTTGCGGTAGACACCTCCGGTCCATGACCGGCGTCCGTTTTGCAGTCGGACAATACCGTATTGCTGTTTGTTATCCAGTGTGTCTGTTTGTAACCGGAGGGATAATTTGGCTGATTTGTGGAAAGCGACCGGTTTGTTGTGTAATATATGTGTGGCACCCAGCGCAGCGCTGTCTTCTTTGACGGAATAGCGGAAATATAAGTCGTCGTAAAGATTTCCTTTCGGGATTGTCAGGCGGATTCCTTTGGCTCCGAAACGGTTGTCGCTCCACCAATGGAATAATTCGGCGTTTTCCGTGTCGATTTCCGGGATCGGTTGTTCTTTACCTTCGATCCGGATAGAAAGCTGGGTCGTGTTGCCGAAAGCGTCTGCCAGTTTGTAAGTCAGGTGATAGGTGCGGGGTTCGTTGATAGTCAGGATCCCGCGGTTAAGGCTTTCGATGAAACGAAGCCGGTTTCCCGGGTCGACAAAACTTTTGATATAGAACGAACGGTGTTCTTTCCATTCTTCAAAGTCAGTGAAACTATTCAAATAGCGTGTCTCATCGAAAGCGAAACGATCCAGGTTGCTATGAAAAATAACCTGGCTGTCTGCCGTCAGTGTGATGTCTTTGATACCATAAATATTGGAGGTGTTATCCATGTAATCGTATCCTTTTACAGCCAGCCCGATTTCTCCCCAGGCTTCAATCTTTCCGGTCAGTGTTTGTTTTCCGTTCTTGGCTGTGACCGGTTTTAGTTCCAGTTTCCGGCGGCTTCCGTTCACAACGCCCTTTCCTGGCATTGAATAGACCATGATTCCCTGTATCTTGGGAGCCTGCGTATCTTTTATTAAATCTTTGTAGTATTCTATCGGGTCCATCGGCTCTTCCGTCTCTGTGTCGCGCACTTCGAAATGGAGGTGCGGACCGCCAGAGCTTCCCGTGTTTCCGCTCAGCGCGACGAGTTCGCCTTCTTTAACAGGAAGTTCATCCGGAGCGAGGCTCAGGTTTACATTGAAACTTTCCTGTTCGTATTGTTTTTCTTTGAGATAAGCGGTGATCTTTTGAGAGAATTTCTGAAGATGACCGTAAACCGTAGTCGTGCCGTCCGGATGTGTGATATACAGGCCGTTGCCATATCCCCAGGGACTTACCGAAATGCGTGAGACATAGCCGTCCTGCACGGAGTGGATCGGTTTCCCTTCGACACCTTGTGTTTTGAAATCTATTCCCGAGTGGAAATGATTGCTTCTCAGTTCTCCGAAATTCCCGCTTAGCAAGACCGGAATATCCATCGGTTTGCGAAGTTGCTGGGCTTCGGCTATGTTACTTGTAGTTCCGGCGAGGAGGATAATCCCTGCCAGTATATGGTGTATCTGCATGTCTGTTTTATTCAATCTTTGTTAGGCAAAGATAGTAAAAAGTCGGTAATGAGAGGTAGATGATCGCTGTAACCACCCTCATATTTAAAACCATAATAGGTGCGGAAAGGTCGTTTGCCGTGCCAGGTCTTATCATCCGTGAGCAGGAAGGGAGGCATGAATATTCGATTGCTTCCGGGAACAACATGCATGAGGGAGTTTTTATCGATCAGATTGCCGGATACGACGATATGATCCAGCTGATTCCATTCTCCCTGATACTTGTGGGTTCCGGGATTGTTCAGGACATGGGGATCGGCAAAAAGGTTGTAGAGTTTGTCGGATTCCGGATTTTCGGAGATTTTTCCGGCAGACAGTATTTGTGTGATACTGGCGTTTTCCGGTGTGTCGTTAAAATCTCCATGATCAGGAGTTGAGGCGTTTTCCGGATTTGTAGCAAGGAGTCGCACAGATACCTTAATGTACGGGCAGCATCGAAACGGTCGGCTTCGCTTTCCTTTTCTCCTCCGTAGCGCGAAGGAAGATGACAGACGAATACATCTAATGTGTCGGAGGTTATTATTTTTCCCCATACATGGAGAATGTTACGTGTCTGTTTATGTGTTTTATGGGTGAAGAGTACCGGGTGCTCTTTATGGCTGATATATCCGAATTGAGTTCGTTGATAAAGAAGGGCAGAATTTATTCCCCTTGTATCTGAACCGTGTGTCATACAGTACCGGTATTGTTGTTGTTTCAAAGGTGTCCGGTTCAGCAAATGGATCAGGACGGAATCGTTTTCCACTTCACAGAGGCCGATTAGGGCGGGAGTATCCCATTCACCTGCGGCGCTGATCACTTTGGCTATTTGCTGAAGTTTATGGTAATATCGTCCGCGTGTCCAATGATGATTACCTGATGGGAGGAAGTCATTATCGTTCTTGTCCGGATTGTCTTCGGTGTCGAACAGGTTCTCTACATTGTAACTCATAACCCTGAATCCGGGCTGGGCGTTTATCGGATGGGAGAGAAAGGCGAGAACGCAAATTAATATAGCTAAGGTTCTGGTCATATTTAATTGTTTTTATTCTTCTTCTTTAGGAACAAATTCATAAGCACCTATATCCGGCCCGTTGTTTGTCAGTCGGTTGACGCCGTTACGATCGACCGGATATTTCTGGGAAACAAACAAATCGGCTTTACCTACGCCGGGAGTTGTTTCTTTATCCGGACGGAAATCGTACATATATTTGTTCTTTTCTCCGCCGGTCATCCGGTACTCCATTTTATTTTCATCGTTTTCAGTAATGAAAATAACATTTTTGAAATTATCATTTGAAATCTTCTGTAATTTTATGACACAATGATTGAACAGATAATTGGAACTGCTACTACGTAAAATGTATTTCTCATCGGATACGATTTGCAATTCTCCTTCTTTCAGATTGTTGCTGGCTTTATAGCTTCCGTCGATTATGCAATTGTCAAAATTAGCTTCTAGCAAGGGATATGGGCCTATGTCATTAACTTTGAAATTATCCAATATGCGTAATGTCTGGCTGCTCTCACCGTCCTGTGATAGTGAATGGCGCGATTTTAATGACATGTAGTTCACTATTGTACAATGTGTGAAGTTGTATTTTCCTCCGGCTAAGACCATAACATCTGCTGTTGCATTTGTAAATTCACTGTTTGCTGCTTCTATGTTACAATTGACAGCTCTTAATCCGCTTCCGTCCATATTAGTGATCTGCGAATTGCTGATCTTCAATTTCGACTTTTCCGGGTCGGATGCTTTACAGGTTATACCATTGTTTCCGTTTTTTACTATTACATTATTAAATACGTTGTCAAAACTTTCACTGTTGAATACAATTCCTTCCCATTGTCCCGGTGTACGGTCGTACGGGAGCACGTCGTTCAAAATGAAGTCGAGACGGTCACCGCGGAAGACTATCGGTTTATCCATGGTTCCGTTCGCAACGATTGTTCCGTCAACGATGATCTTTGCTTTGTCGTGCATATAGAAAGTGGTGCCTTCTTCGATATTAACTGTCACACCTTTGTCTATCATCAGGCTGTCGTATATCAGATAAGGACGTTCGGCTGTCAGCTTGGTGTCTTCACTCAATGTCTGTCCGCCTTTTATCAGCATGACATCCTGTCCGCATGCCTCCAGTAAAACTGTTTGTTTCACGCTGTTGTAGGTGAACACTATTGAATCCTGGATTAATAACGGTTGGTCTTTTCCATTCGGATTGACAGTGACTTCCACAAATATATACATGCTGTCTTTGGCTGCAATTCTGATATTGTCGAAATTGTCACCTTTTCGTCCGTCCACGTTGATACGGAATCCGCTGGTAGCAGGCGAAGCTTGTATGATTCTCTCTATATTCAGCGGTTCACTGTTTTTGTTGTAAACCATGAATTGTTTAGTGGCTGAGCCTATCGTGGTAAAGACAGTATCGAATGATAAGGTATCTGTCGAGAAACTCAACCGGTGATTCGGATTGGTCGAATAATTTTCGTCCAGCCCGTCGCATCCAGCCAACAGGTTGAGTAAAAGTGTACATATTATAAGCAACGGCGCTGTAATTCTTTTCATTTTCTCTAAATGTTAAAATGTATGCCTTTGTGTTCTTGTTTCTTTATAAACAAACGATTTATAAAGAATGTTTTCAGGCATTAACATAAAAAAAGAGGAAAAACACGATTAAAGTGTTAATCCTCTTCTTATAACGCAGAATATTTAATTTTATTTTGCCGGTACGCTTTTTAATAATTCTAAAAGATGAGCCCACCACAAACCGACGGTCTTAATTTCGATCCGTTCGTTCGGAGAGTGAACATCTCTTAAAGTCGGTCCGAAAGAAATCATATCCAGATTAGGATATTTTTCGAGGAACAGTCCGCATTCCAGTCCGGCATGGATAGCCATGATCTTGGCGTCCTTATTGAATAAACGTTTATATGTATCCTGTGCGACTTTCAGGATTTTGGAATCCGGATTAGGAGCCCATCCCGGATAACCGTCACCGTGGGTAACAATCGCTCCGGCCAGTTTAAATACGGAGGCTACCTGGTTGGCAATCATGTTTTTGCATGATTCGATGGAGCTGCGCTGGCTGGTTCCGACAGTGATCATCAATTGTTCCGTTTCGGCTTCATGTCTCATTTTTACGGAAGCCAGGTTGGTAGAAGTTTCAACCAATCCTTCGATGTCATGGCTCATGCCGATAACGCCATGAGGACAGGCATGCAAAGCCCAGATTACCTTTTCCATATCGAAATTAGACAGGCATAATTCCGGACGGTCGGTCGATTCCATGGTGATCTGTACGTTAGGATCGATATGTTTCAGTTCGTTTTCGATATCCGCCGTATAGTTATTGAGCAGTACACGAACCTGTTCTTTATCTTCTGAATAAAGTCCGATGACTGCATGCGCTTCACGGGCTATCGCATTGCGCAGATTACCACCTTCAATCGAACACAAAGTGAAGTCAGCTTCATTGTTCAATAAATACAGGAAACGAACCAGGATTTTGTTGGCATTACCCAATCCCTTATGTATTTCACCGCCTGAATGTCCGCCGTTCAATCCTTTTACATCAATTTTGAAATATAGCATATTGGGGTTGGTTGGGCGTTGTTCGCAATGGAACACGGCCTGTGTATCTTTTCCTCCGGCGCAACCCATAAAGATTTCACCTTCGTCTTCGCTGTCGAGGTTCAACAGGATATCTCCGGTCATGAAGCCTTTTTCAAGTGCTTTTGCTCCGGTCAGGCCAGTTTCTTCGTCAACAGTAAACAAGCATTCGATTGGTCCGTGTTCGATATCGTTGGAAGCCAGGATAGCCAGTTCGGCGGCAACACCGATACCATTGTCGGCTCCCAGAGTTGTTCCGTTAGCACGCAGCCAGTCTCCGTCTACAATTGTTTCGATCGGGTCGTTGTCGAAATCGTGAACTGTTCCGTTGTTTTTCTCGCAAACCATATCCATGTGCGACTGAAGGATAACAACCGGCAGCTTTTCATATCCGGGTGTTGCAGGTTTCGACATCAGGATGTTTCCGGCTGCATCTTTCTTTATGGCGATTTTATACTCTTTTGCGAACGATTCCAAATACTGGATCATTTTGCCTTCCTTCTTTGAAGGGCGGGGCACTTGTGTTACCTGGTGGAAAAACTTCCAGACGATTTCAGGCTTTAAGTCAGTAATCTTCATAATGTTACAATATATTATAGTTGTTACTATATAGTTAATAATGCGATCGTTTCAGGAGTTATGTATGAAAAAAAGTAGAATTAAATACCAAAAAGATACTTTATAATCACTTAAACTCTTATATTTGCGTCCACAAATATAGAGAAAATGCTTACAACGATATTATTAACGGTCATAATTCTTGTTATTTGTGTTGTGTTACTTGCTGTAAAAGTGATATTCAAGAAGGGGGGAAGGTTCCCGAATACGCATGTCGGAGGTAACAGAGCACTGAGTAAAAAAGGCATCCATTGTGCCAAGACGCAAGACCGCGAACAGAAGAAGCAAAAGAATCTATATGATAGAGTAAAAGAAATAGAAGAATAAAATAAGGATTTAATTTACACTTTATGAAGAACATTAACTACGTAATTAATGGTGTGCTCGCGGTGGCTGTCGTGATATTGTTCATAATGCAATTTTCCGACAAGAAAGAATCGACAGTAACAAAAACATTTGCATCCGGAGAAGGTGATACAACAAACCTGCTTCCTATAGCCTATGTCAATGTAGATTCGCTTTTGCTTAATTATAATTATTTCAAGGATCTGAATGAACAGCTCCTGAAAAAAGAAGAAAATTCGCGTGCTAATGTAACACAGCAGGCACGTGCATTGCAGAATGAAGTTCAGGAATTCTATCGTAAAGCAGAAAATAATGCATTCCTAACTCGTGAAAGAGCTCAACAGGAGCAGGAACGTCTGATGAAGAAAGAACAGGAACTGAAAGACTTGGATGCTAAATTGTCACAGGATTTGTTAATGGAACGGCAGAAGCTGAACGAACAACTTCGTGATACAGTGGTTTCAAAATTGAAAGTATATAATAAAGAAAAAGGATATCAGGTAATTTTCAGTAACACCGCAGAAGATAATATTTTGTTAGCCGGTGATGCTTACGATATCACAAAAGAGTTGATCGACTTGTTGAATAAGAGTTATTCCAGCGGAAAATAAGTAGTATCAAAACGATATACAAAAAGCTGTTGCATTAAATGTAACAGCTTTTTTTTGTATCATACCGTTTTATTTATTGTTATGCAGAGAATAAACCCCATTGCAATGGGAGTATTTCCCCACTCTAATGGGGGTGTTTCCCCACTGCAATGGGGGTATTTCCCCATATAGAAGGGGAAAAGTCCCCACATAATAAAATAGGGTGGGGAAAATTGATAGGATTATTTTTGTTGCTTTCCGGAAACGAATGATGAGTAGAGTAATAGTACGGCTGCAATTGTCAGGCAGATAATCCACTCTTTCATATCTTTGAACATCAACCCGGAGGCACAGATCATCAGGACAGAGGCTATTATGTTAAAACGGTGCAACCTGCGTTCGCGAAACTCCATATCTTTAGTAGGGAGCGTCAGGAAACATACAGCCATTCCGGCAGCTCCGACGGCAAACAGGTAAGGTGCCAGAAACCATTTGGTAAGGAAAAGGACTGCCCCGGCCAGTATCAGTAAACCGGCCATACTGAAAATGATTGTTCTTGCTTTTTGATTCATTATTTCTTTTTGATGATATAGACGTCTTCGTTCGGCTTCTTCATGAAATATTCTTCACGGGCGAAGCGTTCCAAACCTTCTTTGTCGGTACGAAGATCGTTCAGTTTCTTACTGTTTATCTCGATCTCTTTCTGATAATGTTTGATCTCTCTTTCCAGGCTGCGGATCTTTTCGTCGTACGTATACCGCTTATACAAATTGCTGTCGCCCACCGTAAAAGTGAGGATCAGAAATCCGATGATAACCAGCCAATAGGCATTTATCCTGGATAGATACTTGTTGTAAAAGTCTTTTATGCGTGACATGGAACTTCGTTTTTGCAAAGGTAAATGAATTATTTTGTATATCTTTGTGTTGTTAATAAAAAAGCAAAGAATGGACAATTATATTGTATCGGCAAGAAAATATCGCCCGTCTACCTTCCGTAGTGTTGTAGGGCAGAAGTCTCTTACCACTACACTAAAAAATGCAATACAAAGTAACAAACTTGCACATGCCTACCTTTTCTGCGGACCGCGTGGTGTCGGGAAGACTTCGTGTGCACGAATCTTTGCGAAGACAATAAACTGCCTGAATCCGGCAGCAGACGGCGAGGCTTGTAACGAGTGTGAATCATGCCAGGCTTTCAATGAACAGCGTTCCTATAATATTCATGAACTGGATGCTGCATCCAACAACTCGGTCGACGATATCCGTTCGTTGATTGACCAGGTGCGTATCCCGCCTGCAATCGGAAAATATAAGGTATTCATCATCGATGAGGTTCATATGCTGAGTTCGGCTGCATTCAACGCCTTCCTGAAAACGTTGGAGGAGCCGCCGCATCATGCTCTGTTTATTTTAGCGACTACCGAGAAGCATAAAGTACTTCCGACTATTCTGTCGCGTTGCCAGATATATGATTTCTCCCGCATCTCGATTGCCGATATGGTGGAACATCTGGAATATGTCGCCTCTCAGGAAAATGTGACTGCTGAGCCGGAAGCATTGAACGTAATTGCCCAGAAAGCTGATGGCGGTATGCGTGATGCTCTGTCTATTTTCGACCAGGTAGTTAGTTTTACCAATGGCAATATTACTTATCAGGCTGTCATCGACAATCTGAATGTACTCGATTACGAATATTATTTCCGTCTTACGGACGCAATCCTGGCAGGAAATGTACGTTCGTCTATCCTGATCCTGAATGAAATATTGAGCAAAGGATTTGACGGGCAGAATATCATTACCGGGTTGGCCGCCCATTTCCGTGATTTGCTGGTTTGTAAGGATGAGGCAACTCTGATTTTGTTTGAAGTCGGAGCCTCGATCCGCGAAAGATATAAAGAGATGGCAAAACGCTGTCCGGATCAGTTGCTTTTTAAGGCGATCGAACTGGCTAATACCTGTGATCTGAATTATCGTGCCAGCCGTAACAAACGTTTGCTGTTGGAACTGACGCTTATCCAGCTTTGCCAGCTGAGTAATGCAGGGCAGACGGCCGACGATAAAAAAAAAGGAGTAATTGAACCGATCGCATCCGGTGCTCCTGGACAGCCTGTTTCTCAGGGCACACAGGCTTCGCCGCAGGGGCAACCTGTCCGTCAGCCAGTTCAACCATCCAATTATCCCGGTTCGCCGGCTTCACAGCAACCGGCTGATACGGGTAATAACAATGGTCGTGTAGTGACTTCAAATATGCCTTCTTCGGCAACAGTTATTCCGCAGCCTCCTGCTGCAACTCCTCCTAAACGTCCTTCCCGTCCGCAACATTTGGGTACGTCACTGAAGGAAATCGGTGTGGAAAAACCGAAGAACCAGATGGGGCAGCAGGAAAACCGGACAGTACAGGAGATGGTCAACCATTTCACAGAAGAAGACCTGGTACGTTGTTGGGATGCTTATGCGACAAGCGGAGTTATCGATAAGAAAGTTTATCTGAAGAATACGATGATCAACTGCAAGCCTGTTTTGCAGGAAAACTATTTCTTTGAAGTAGGTGTGCATAATCCTGGTCAGCAGGATGAATTGAGTAATGGTTGTGTGGATTTATTGAATTATTTGCGTACGCAACTAGGAAATACCCGTATTCAGATGCGTGTCCGGATTATCGAAACGAACGAAAAGCATTTAGCCTATACGGCAACCGAGAAGTTTGAACATTTATTGACCGTAAATCCCGTTCTGGGAAAACTGAAAGATGAGTTCAATCTGACACTGGATTAATTCTTTCAACGGATGAAACAAGGACGGTTTTCTGTTTGGACGAATATTATAACGTTTTTGATCAGCCTTTATCCGCTAAATATTTGTATTTTAGCGGATAAATAAAAAATGTTGATATGAGAATGAAGAATTGGCTCCTGTTTCTGATGATACTGTGATTGGCACAGGTTGTGCGACAATGGATCCGACATCGCGTACGATAGTGGGTTCGCAGGTCGGCATGTTGGCAGGTACGGTTACCGGTGCAGTGATCGGTCATGCGGCCGGAGGATATCGCGGAGAAGCGATCGGTTCGTTTGTGGGATCGGTCGGAGGAACAGTTCTGGGTGCGGCTGCCGCTTCCTCTCAAAACCAACGTGACAGGAATACTGCGAGTGCCAGAGAGTATCAGGTCCCCTATCTGGTTATTGAGGATATTTATCTGGAAGACCGGAATAACAATCAGATCGTAGATGCAGGAGAAAGTTGCCGTATCTCGTTTATCTTATCGAATGAAGGCAGGCAAACGGCCTACAATATTGAGCCTGTTATCAAGGTTGAACAGGGAGGCAAATATGTGAAACTTTCAAAACCTCTTGTTATCCGTCAATTACCGCCGCATAAAAGAGTCAGTTATACTGTCACCTTGCATGCTTCTCCCAAATTGAAAGCCGGAGAAATAGTGCTGTCTGTCCGCCTGAAATCTTCAGACGGTTATCTGACGGATAAAGAGACTTTTACATTGCCTGCCGGAAGATATTAGGTATGCTTTTAAGTGATTTTTATTAAGTTTGTTTTACTGATTTAGCTTTATGAACTCTTTTCGTAGTTCTTCTTCGGTCGGCAGATAAGTCATGTATTTAGAAGCAAATATTTGCGAATTATTTTCCGGTAAAGTGTATTTTACAACAGTATCATTTTTATCTGCACAGAGAACGATTCCGATGGGAGGATTGTCATCCGGGTTCATCATTTCTCTTGTGTAGTAATTGACGTACATTTGCATCTGTCCTAAATCTTGATGAGTTAGTTCGTCAGTTTTCAAATCAATAAGGACGAAGCATCGGGCCAGGTAATTATAGAAAACCAGATCGATGTAAAAATGCTTGTTGTCGAAACTGATTCTTTTTTGTCGGGCAACAAAGGAAAATCCTTTACCCATTTCCAATAGGAATAATTGTAACTTGCTTATTAGCATCTGTTCAAGATCGCTTTCTAAAAAATGTTCACCTTGCGGAATACCCAGAAATTCCAATATATAAGGATCTCTGATTATCTCTTTTGGCTCTAATGTTTTGGAGGAAGTCTTTTTTATTTCTTCTTTGACTGTCCTTTTATCATGACTGGATAAAAGGCGTTCATAAAATAGAGTGTTGATTTGTCGGTCAAGTTGTCTTGAACTCCAATTTTCTTTAATGCATTCTTCAATATAAAAATTTCGAGCTTCTTTATTTGCTACTTTAAGTAGTGAACGATAGTGGGTCCAACTCAATTGGTCACGCACTGCGTGACCAATTGGAAATATTAAGTATAGTTGGCGCATATACTTTAAATTAGTGATAGTAAACCCATTCCCAAATTCATCTACCAACTTGTTTGAAAGTTCATTAATAACACCTTTGCCGTATTCAGCTCGTTCTTTTCCTTGTTGTTCATATTCTACAATATATTTACCGACTTGCCAATATGCATGTACCATTGTAGAATTTACTGTGCGTGATATATTCTGTTTGGCCTCATTAAGGACTTTCCTGATGAGGATATATAATTCTTCATTACCGGAAGAAGGTGCTAGATGATTCTTTTCCATGTTACGTAATTTTTTGGTTGTTAGTCTTGTTTATAGGCGATTCCCAAATTTTAGGTATAATACAAATGTCCGATTTAAAAATCAATAAAGCAAACTCTTTTAGTATTTTCATATCAATTTAATTAATAAGTATATTTGCAAAAAAGAATTATGATAAGAATAAGTATCATTTTATAAGAAAACATCAGATAATGATTATAGAACAAGGCTCAACGCGTCATCTTGATGAACTGGAGGCTCTTTATGACGGGTTGAATGACTATCTGTCTTCCACGGTAAACTATCCGGGATGGATAAAACATATATATCCTGTCAGGGAGACGGCCATGCAGGGGATTGATGAGAAAAGCCTGTTTGTTGCCATTGAAAATGGAGCTATTGCCGGGAGTATTATTTTGAGTCATGAGCCGGAAGAGGCTTACAACCAGGTTTGCTGGCTGGTTGAGGCGGATTATGCTGACATTCTGGTGATCCGGACGTTGGTTGTACATCCTTCATTTTTGAAACAGGATGTGGCGACCCGATTGATGGAGTTTGCTAAACAATATGCGGTTAGTCACCGGATGAAATCGATCCGGTTGGATGTGTCTGTCGATAATACACCAGCCATTTGCCTTTATAAAAAACTCGGTTATCAATACATGGGGACTGTTGATCTGGGACTGCCTTATGAGCATTTGAAATGGTTCCAACTTTATGAATTGGTTTTATAACGGTTGTCTGATGAAAAAGTCAATACCCCGCTATACATTTTATAAGCACAAGTATGGTAGTGAGTTACTGGTGGATGTTGTCGAACTGAAAAACATCAAGAAGTTTCTGGATATCAATCCGGTGCATACGCTGACTTACTATGACATTACTTTTGTCACCGAAGGGTCAGGCTCTTTTTCGATTGATAACCAACAGTATGACGTCTGTCCTGGTGATGTGATTTTTTCAAAGCCGGGGGAGATACGTAATTGGGATAAAGACCATATTATAAATGGGTATGCACTTATTTTCGAGGAAGAGTTTCTTTCCTCTTTTTTCAAAGATGAGCGGTTCGTTCAGCATCTCAGTTATTTTGAACCTGATAAAACTGCGGCAAAAATACATCTTTCGGAATCAGTTTCCGATCGTATCTTCCAACAGATATGTAATATTAGGGATGAGATCGGTCTGTCCTCCAGGAATGGTGACCATGTGTTGAGGGCACTGCTTTATGAGGTTCTTATGCTCCTTGACAGGGGATACAAAGAGGAAGAAGGGAAAACGGATATAGTGAAGGGGCGTAGCCTTCATCTTACTAACTTTATCCGTTGGGTCGACAAGTCTTTTAAAGAACATCGTGCAGTCAGCTATTATGCTGATCAATTATGTATTACGCCGAATTACCTGAATGAAATGATTACGGCCTCCATGCAGGTCAGTGCCAAACAATATATTCAAAACAAAGTGATGGGAGAGGCCAAAAGGATGCTGACCTATACTGATTTACCCGTCTCGGAAATAGCTGCCCGGCTGACCTATGATACTGTATCTTATTTTATCCGTTCATTCCGTCAACATGCCGGACAAACTCCATTGGCATACAGAAAAATGCACAAACCGTAAAAAGTGACATTTTCTCCCTGTTTACTGTTGCTTCCGGGATAGCTTCATACTCTATTTTTGCCCTTATTATAAACGAATAACAGTTTAATTATGAGAGATCCGGAAAAGACGATAGGTAATATCGTTGACAAACAGACAGTTTCATTCCTTGGTTCGGTTGATGAGGAAGGTTTCCCTAATATCAAAGCAATGCTTCAACCTCGTAAACGGGAAGGAATCCGTACATTTTATTTTACTACCAATACATCTTCCATGCGTGTGGCTCAGTTCAGGGAGAATGACCGTTCCTGTATTTACTTTTGCGACCGGCGCTTTTTCAAAGGCGTGATGCTGAAAGGAACAATCGAAGTCCTGACTGACCCGGCAAGCAAAGAATTAATCTGGTTGCCGGGAGATACAATGTATTATAAAGAAGGTGTTACCGACCCGGATTATTGTGTGTTGAAATTCACCGCTTTTTCGGGAAGATATTATAGTGGGTTCAAATCCGAGGATTTTAGTGTTGAGTAGCCGTACGGATAAATTCACTTTGTTCCCCTGAATATGTCACTGTCAATTGATGCATCGCTCGGGTTACTGCCACATAAAGCATGCTTTTATCGATTTCCGAATAGTAATTTGTCTTATTGGTTTGGGGGACGATTACTTCATCAAACTCCAGCCCTTTAGCCATATGGGAAGATGTGACGATGGTACCGTTTATGAAAGCGGAACTTTGACTGGACAGGAAATATATGTCTTCGATTTGTTTTTGAAGTTTTTCTGCCATTTCTTTTGCCTGTAATTCAGTTTTGCATACGATTCCCAATGAATTGTATTTTGATTCTCTGAATACAGAAACCAAATGAACGATGGCGGATATTTCTTCTTCAGCATTTCCGAACCGGAGAATTTCCGGCTTTTTGCCATGACGTACAACCGGTATCAGTTCGTCATTAGAGCGTATCTTTTGGGCAAAGCCGGTTATTTCGATGGTCGAACGATAACTTTTGCATAATTTCATGACCTCTCCTGCTGCAAATGCTTTGCGAATCATTTCGGCTGTCGATGAACCGTAGGGGTTTACCGATTGGCATGCATCGCCGAGAATAGTTTTCCGGCAGGGATAAAGTTTTTGAATTACTTTAAATTGAATGGGCGAATAGTCCTGCATTTCGTCTATCAGGAGATGTTTGATATGGGAATATGTCGTGTTTCCGTCCAACGACATGTGCAGGTAGGCCAACGGGGCAAGGTCTGCATATTCAAGGATATGGCCTTTGCGCAGTTTAAACATTTCAGGTTTCCCGGTCCATTTGAAAAAGTCTTTATATACCTGAAGATCGTTGTTTCCGCCGAACATCTTTTTTATCTCTTTTTTCAGTAGGTTCTTTTCTGACGTGGTTACGGATATGTTGTATTGGATTTTCATCATATCCAGTATGTAATCGGTCATTGTCTCAAACCGTTGTCGCATCGGATAACGGTTGAATCGTTTGAACTGTTCCTCGATGAAGCCGGCGGGGATGGTGATATGTCTGGTGAACTGGACATCTGTAGCCTTGAAATAATTGTTTTCCATGTGGAGGATGAATTTGTCCAACAGGGAAATGAAATCGAACGATGCCTTGTATTGTATTCGTTCGATAAAATCCCGGGATGGTTTTTCCAGCAATTCGGTTACCTGGTCGAAGAAATTCCGGTATTTATATTTATTTTTGAGTAATTCCGAAAGGATTTGTTCCATGCTGGTTTCAGGAACTATCTCTTCTCCGAGCTCGGGTAGTACGTTGGATATGTAATCGGCAAAGACTTTATTGGGGGATATAATCAGAATATCCCTGGAAGAAATATTTCCTTTCAGGGTGTAAAGCAGATAAGCGATACGATGCAAGGCAATGGAGGTTTTACCGGAACCGGCTACTCCCTGTATGATAAGTACGGGAGCTTCTTCGTTACGGATAATTTGGTTCTGCTCACGCTGGATAGTCGTTACGATATTCTTCATTTTGTCGTCGGCATTGGCACTGAGTTCTTTCTGTAGAATGTCGTCATGGACGGTGAGGGAACTTTCAATCATATGTTCCATCCGGCCTTTACGGATGCGGTACTGGCGTTTGAGAGATATTTTGCCGTAGATTTCGCCGGTCGGGGAGGTGTAGGAGGCTTCACCCAGTTCATGGTCGTAAAACATGCTTGAGACCGGGGCTCTCCAGTCGTATATCAGATTGGTCCTGCTTATGGAGTCGTAGAATGTGTGTATTCCAATATAAACAGGTGTGGTTTGGCTGCCATCTTTCTTTTCTTTGAAATCTATCCGTCCGAAATAGGGAATTTCGAGAATCCGGGCTAACCGTTTGCGTTTATCGATGACGTTTTCTCCCAATGCGAAATGGTTCAGGATACTTTCGCGCATGGAACGAATCTCGTGCGGGTCTATGTCTTTGTTAGACCATAAATAATCCTTGTATTCTTGCAGGGTGTCTACATGGTCTTTAACTGATTTGTCGGTATTGTTAATCGTAGCGTGTATGATACTGAGTATCTTTTGTAAATATTCTTTTTCCTGTTTTTCTGTTTCGTTGAATGCCATAGCTGCCTTGTTGTTATATTAAAATGATTGAAAAGGACGGGCAAAGTTACATGAACCGGCCCGGCTATTAAATAGTGATTTATAACTATATCTCCGGCCTTTTTCATACTTTTGCGTGCACATTAAAAATACAAAAATGGATATTCTCGATATAGCACGGCTGAATCAGCAGCGGGCCTGGAAAATAGTGGAGGACAGCGGCGTTATCCCCGCCTGGGAAAGCGTAGGGGCTGAAATCAATCTGGTTGGTTCTTTAAGTATGGGGTTACTGATGACGCACCGGGATATTGATTTTCATATTTACACCTCTCCATTGGAATTATCAGACAGTTTCCGGGCGATGGCAAAAATTGCGGAGAATCCGTCTGTCAAAAAAATAGAGTGTGCGAACTTGTTACATACGGTTGAGGAGTGCGTGGAGTGGCATGCCTGGTTTCAGGAACCGGAGGGCGAACTTTGGCAGATAGATATGATTCATATCCGGAAAGGTTCCCGATATGACGGTTATTTTGAAAAGGTAGCCAAGCGAATCGCTGCTGTTCTGACGGATGAAACAAGACGGACTATCCTGCAACTGAAATTTGAAACACCCGAAACGGAAAAGGTCATGGGAGTGGAGTATTATCAGGCTGTTATCCGTGACGGTGTGCGGAGTTATGCCGAATTTGAGGAGTGGAGAAAACAATATCCGGTTACCGGTGTGGTGGAGTGGATGCCGTAAGCCGGTTTAACAGTCCAGATTCCAATCCGGCATTTATAGCTTCGATAGAGTTTTGGACCCCTAATTTGTGTAACAGGTTCTGACGGTGGATATTCACCGTGTGGATACTGATGCATAGTTTATGAGCGATTTCCTTACTTAGCAATCCTTCCTGAATAAGATGTAATATCTCCGTTTCCCGCGGAGTGAGAACCGGTTGCTGACGGGGCGGGAGGGAAGGGGAGAACATCTCTCCGTTTCTGAGGTTGAGGACGGTACAATCTACTCCGTTTGTTTCTTCCTGGTTGGGTGAAATGTCCAGATTCCCTAATATAAGCCATGCTTTTCCTGCTGCGTCCTGTTCCATTACCTGATGTTTACTGATGACACGTACGTATTGTTGACGGATGTTGCGGACACGGAAACTGTAAATATTGCAATAATTATTTCGTTCTGCGGCAGGGAGGCTGTAAATGAATTCTCCCAACAGGATTTGGAAAGCCTCCAGTTGCTGGCGGTCGTCCGGATGGATACGTGATTCCAGATAGTCGCCCTGTTTTTCGAGAGTGGCAATTTTATGGTTGTCATATCCCAGCAAGTCGGAAAAGTTAGAAGATGCGAAAGCATATCTGCATTTGTAGACATCGACAACGAAGGTGCAGGTACGATTTATTTTCGCCATTTGCAGGAGCATGGTTTTATCGCGTTCCCAAACGGCGTAATCGATGCCGGTAGCTGATAGGTTTTGTCTGGCCCATAATTCTTCGCGGGTGATATTGTCTGGCTTCATTGAAGTTCCCTCCATTTCTCCTGGGGATTTTCTTCTCCGTCAAAATAAGCGGATTGGGCGGATTTATTGAATATCTCACCTGACGGAACAAGATATATTTTATCGGAATCCGGATATTCGCAAATGTCGTGTCCGATAAATGTCCTTATATCAAGGTATACACAGGGTTCTGTCGTGTGATTGTATAATTGATGTGCTCCGGTTTCACCTTTTTCAAAAAAAATCAAATCGCCGCTGCTTACGGCTTCTAACCCTTTGGGTGTTCTTAGGGTGGCAGAACCGGAGATTATTAAGAATAATTCTTCTGCATATCGGTGGAAATGGTACGCAGAGCAGTATTGTCCGGGATTCAGTTGCCGCAAGTCGAAATTTAAATTTTCCGGTTCCACTCCTTTTTGGATTCTGGAGATGTCTGTGAATAATTTGAAAGGCTCAATCCTGTTCGGATTTTCCTGAAAGTTTCTGTCGTTTGATTTTAAAATTGTAGCCATGATTTTGTCTTTTAGTGATTTTGTTTTTAAAAGGGTGAAGTTATTACAAATTTTCTCTATTCATATAGCAAATATAGTTTGTAAAGCGTAATTTTACAGATATTTTACTCCAAATATTAAAAACAGCGAAGGTATGGACTTTTTAGAACTAACAAAGAAACGCTTTTCAGCGAGAAATTATAAGTCGGATAAGGTCGAACAGGATAAGATAGATTATATTATTGAATGTGCCCGGTTAGCTCCTTCTGCGGTAAATTATCAGCCGTGGCATTTCATGGTCGTAATCAGTGAAGAACAGAAAAAGAAGATACAGCAATGTTATAATAGAGAATGGTTTGCAAAAGCACCAGTCTATATCGTGGTATATGCTGATAAATCGGAAGCCTGGGTACGGAAGTCTGATAATAAAAATCATGCAGACATCGACGCTGCCATTGCAACAGAACATATCTGTCTTGCTGCTACAGAAATGGGGTTAGGTAGTTGCTGGGTTTGTAACTTTGATTTGGACTTACTTAGAACGAACTTTCAATTGCCTGCTGAAAAATATCCGGTAGCGATTATACCATTGGGATATATCGCAGAACAACCCGAACGTTTCTCAACTCGAAAGGAGAGGGGGGAAATAGTAACGGTGTATTAAATGGGGGGCGTTGCGGCATAGATAAAATATGATATTAGAGAACTTTCTAATCAACGAAGTTGGTCTATCGTCCGATTTATATGGAAGGCTGATAGATACATGCGATAAAGTTTTTTTGAAGCGGAAAGACTATTTATTGCATCAGGGACAAATCTGTAGATTTATAGGCTTTGTGGAATCGGGAGTTTTACGCTCTTACATAGAAAAGGAAGGAGACGATTATATCAGTGACTTTTATTTTGAAGGTTCATTTATCACATCTTATAGAAGTTTTCTAACTAAAGAGGCAAGTGTAGGAAGCATACAGGCATTGGAAGACTCGGTTATATATTGTTTATCTAAAACTAATTATGACCAATTACTACAAGCCTCGAATGAGTGGTATAAATTGGGAAAATATATAGCAGACACTCTCTTTATTAAAAAATGCAGGAAAGAGACATCATTGTTTATGGATAACGCTTTAGACAGATATAAATTACTTCTACAAACTTATCCTAATATAGAACAACATGTATCACAATATCATATAGCATCATATCTTGGAATAAAACCTGAATCCTTGAGCCGTCTTAAATCTCTTAACATAGGTCAATGAAATAAGCTCTTGCTCTGTCCTATCTTTGCAGCAAACAAATCTATCATGAATAAGATAGCAGTATTCATTGTATTAATCATTTTAAATTGTTGCACAAGTATGGAAAAGAATAACGTAGCAAGAACCAATCTTCTTTCTATTCAATTGAAGGAAAAGCAAGGTTTATCAAAAGTCGAAATTAAAAGAGTCGTTATTCCGCAAAGTGGAAAGGCTGAGTATCATTTACATCCTTGCTCAGTTGTGGGGCATGTTGTTTCAGGTACTTTATTGTTCCAGGTTGAAGGAGAAAAACCTCAATTGCTAACAGGTGGGGAAGCATTTTACGAACCTAAGAATAAGCCGATACTGCATTTTGATAATGCATCAGATTCTGAATCTTTAGTTTTCATTGCATACTATTTAATCGAAGAGTGTGAGGATTTAATAGTGTTATTACCTGCAAAGTAAGCTGTCCATTGAATAATAATTGTTTATTTTGCAATAAATACTCGTTATTATGCCTGAAAGTATTTCGCAATTCTATAAAAGGATACAGCTTCGTACCTCTCAACCGGATGCTACCTATTCTAAGGAGAAACCCTATTTTAATATTTTCTCCCGGCAATGTAATTTTGGAACAGTGCAATTCAGTTATAGGGAGTTTTATAAAATTACATTGATTATAGGTGTGGGAAAACTATATTATGCAGATAAATGGATTTTGGTAAACCGGCCTGCATTGTTGTTTTCCAATCCTTTGGTTCCTTATGCTTGGGAATCAATCAGCGAAGAACAGAAAGGAATGTTTTGCATTTTCAATGAACAGTTTGTGCAGTCGGAAGAAAAAAACGGTTCGTTAGCCAATACTCCATTGTTTAAAATAACAGGAGATAAAGTTTTCTTTTTGGATGATACACAAGTTGATAAAGTACTGGATATATACATGCAGATGCAGGAAGAAAACCAATCCGACTATGTAAATAAGTCTGATGTGTTGCGATGCTACCTTCATTTGTTGATACATACAGCCTTGAAAATGCAAGATTTCAATCAGTATGAGTCGTTCCCGAATGCTTCACAGCGTATTACTGAATTATTCATAGAATTGTTAGACAGGCAATTCCCGGTTGATTATCCGCACGCGATATTAAATTTACGTACTCCTGCCGATTATGCAAACCGCCTGTCTGTGCATATTAATCATTTAAATAAAGTAGTTAAAGATACGACAGGAAAAACAACCTCTGAGATGATTGCGGAAAGAATTACCAAAGAATGTACGCAATATTTGTTACACAGTAATCTTTCTATATCAGAAATAGCGTATAGTTTGGGATTCGAAACGGTCTCTTATTTCAGTAAATTTTATCGTAAGCATACCGGTAAATCCCCTAGTGAAATCAGAGAACAGGCAATTATTTGATTTGTGCAAATGATGCTTTGAATTGTATCATTCAATCAGAATGCCTC
Source organism: Parabacteroides sp. AM58-2XD (assembly GCF_003463685.1). Lineage (NCBI taxonomy): Bacteria > Pseudomonadati > Bacteroidota > Bacteroidia > Bacteroidales > Tannerellaceae > Parabacteroides > Parabacteroides sp. AM58-2XD. Next base: position 2,325 of record NZ_QSDP01000023.1, on the reverse strand, counting down.
TCCCTAATTTTGTACCGACTAGAAATATGAATTATGAAGTACAGAAAATTAGGTAAAACAGGAGAGAATCTGTCCGCTATCGGATTAGGTTGCATGGGGATGAGTGCTGCGTATGGAGTAGCCGATGAAAAAGAAAGCATCAAAACATTGTACCGTGCATTGGAGCTTGGTGTCAACTTTTGGGATACAGCTGATGTGTATGGCAATGGTGCTAATGAGCGATTACTATCTAAGGTATTGGCTGAAAGAAGAAATCAGATTTTTATTGCAACGAAATTCGGTTTCCGTTTACGTAATAATCAAGGCAGTGTGTTTACCGGTGGCGAGAGTTATGTGGATGCTTCTCCTAAATATATGAGACAAGCAGTAGAAAGCAGTTTGAAAAGGTTGAATATTGAAGCCATAGACTTATACTATGCACATCGGATAGACCCGGCAATACCAGTTGAAGAAACCGTTGGTGCTATGGCTGAACTGGTGAGAGAGGGGAAAGTGCGTTATTTAGGATTAAGCGAATGTTCATCCGAATCATTGCGGAGAGCTTATGCTGTTCATCCTATATCAGCCGTTGAAAGTGAGTATTCCTTATTAACCCGTGATGTGGAAAAAGAGATGCTACCCTTAACTAAAGAATTGGGAATAACTCTAGTTCCGTTTTCTCCACTAGGCAGAGGATTGGTCACTAATACCATTGATGTTAATGCTTTAGGAGAAAATGATTTTCGAAAGCATTTACCTCGTTATAATAGTGAACATTGGGAGAATAACCGCAATTTAGCTACCGGACTGGCAACTATTGCGAAAAGTAAAAACATTACTCCTGCTCAGCTTGCTTTGGCTTGGTTATTAGCGCAAGGTGAAAATATTGTACCCATACCAGGTACGAAACGTATGAAATATTTAGAAAAAAATGTACAGGCTGCTAATATCGAGTTGTCGGAAGAGGATATGACAGAGATAAAGCAACTTGTACAGAAATACCCTAATATTGGAGATAGATACAATAAGTATGATTTTGAATTTGTAAATAAATAGCCTGTACGTTTAGAAGGTGTCTGAAAAGGATGCCTTCTTCGGATACCGACAAAACGTAATTTCCAAACTCCTCAAAGATGAAATCTCTCGGAAATTGTATTTGATAATCTCATTACAAGGGCACGAGCTGATTCAAGAAAGAGAACTTCTCTTAGGAACAAACCAATTATAAAGGAACTGCTCGCGGAGGAGCATAACCTATTACTGATAGTTGGTTTGGATGTAATCCATAAAGTCGAAGTCCTTCTTCAATTCAGGACTCCCTATCATCTCTTCTTTGGTGTTGATGATAAATTGCTTTTGCTTTACGACATACTTCTCTATAAAGGTCGTAATCTCGTCCAGATTATTTTTCATAGGCGACTCGGCCATTTCATGTGCCACATTTTCTACTTCAAAAAAGAAATAGGGCGCCTGCATCTCGTCTAATTGTTTAGCAATATATTTCGAACCATACAATCCCGCATTTCCATATACAGCCTTATCAAAAGGGACATTCTTATCGGCATCTCCATGGAAAAGCTGGATAGGAGCCGGTTTTACCGGCCAGGTCAAGTCGCCGTTTTCACTAGCAATAGCGCCGGCGAAAGCAATAATGCCTCCATAGCGAAAGCCCTCTGGCAATCGTTTTGTCAGTTCGGCTTTATGGCTTATCATATATTCTCCCTGTAATACGGTTACGGCCCCGGCACTCGACCCATTGGCTATAATCTTATTCTTATCAATTCCCCATTCGGCAGCATGATTGTATACAAAATTGGTGGCGTCGAACAAATCTTCGACAGCTATATGAATCGCATGTATCAATAATCCGGTAATCTCATCGGGCCCGGATATATCTTTGTTCTTAACATCTTTCAATCCTAAACGATAATCGATGCCGATGACAACATATCCTTTTTCGGCCAACTTCTCAAAATAATCAATATTTGCTTCATACGTCCGGGAACCTCCTACAAAACCTCCGCCAAAGACGAAAAGTACACAGGGTTTATCTATCCTTTGGGAAGGAATATCATATTTGTCAAGCCGCAAGGTATCTGTCCCTTTGATAGAAAAGATATAGCTTTGCTTCTCTATCTCTCCTTTCTTTAAGGGTGTTTTAGGTTTGGAACACGAGAATAGAAGGGTGGCAACGAATAAAAATAAAATACATTTTTTCATGGTAGATTAGTTTCAAATATTCAACAACAAAGATATAAGAATTATATTAAAATCATACATTATAAACTAATATCTAGGTTCAAGTGAGATTCCAATGCTTTCATACTTCATTTTTCTATCTTTACA
>NZ_QSDP01000229.1:0-1375 GCF_003463685.1 Parabacteroides sp. AM58-2XD | reverse complement strand
TAATACTTCGTTAAATTTATAACTAATCCGTTGAGAACAAATAAGTTAATTGATAAAATTTAGTACAATAAAATAGGTCAAGTGGCTGATTTTCATTACCTTTAATGGTATCCTACCACACATTAAAGCAATGAACAAAACAGCACTTGACCAATATGAGGAACTCGTAACCGATGCTTTGAAAAGTTGTTCAGCGAAGTTACGCAAAAGTTTTAAAACAGCATTCATCCAACTCATGATTTTGTATATGGTACTACCAAGAAAGATTAATTTCACCCAAATGGGGCGTTACTCAGATAGCTCGGAACAACGCTTCCGGCAGTTGTTTGAACGTGAGTTTGACTGGATGCAGTTCAATCTCTTCCTTATGCAGCAGCAGTTTGGTGAAAGTGTTAGAAAAGCTATTACCATAGACGCAAGCTACATTTCAAAGTCGGGAAAGAAGACTCCTTATATCGGCAAGTTCTGGTCGGGATGTGCTTCTGCAATGAAACGAGGATTGGAAATTCTCGGTATCGGCATTATCGACATTGATAGTCGGGATTGTATGATGCTACGTGCGGAACAGACACCGGACAAGGCGTATCTGGAAAAGCAAGGCGAAGATTACAACCTTGTGGACTGGTATCTTGACGTGCTCCGCAAATACAAGGACAAGTTGCTCGGCATAACACGTTATGTCGTTGCAGATGCATGGTTCTCAAAGGCAAAGTTCGTGGGTGAAGCCTGTCTGCTGGGATTCCATGTCATCAGCCGCCTGCGTGATGATGCCGCCTTGTGGTATTCACATAACGGTGTCCGCACAGGCAAACGGGGACGACCGCGTGTCAAAGGCGAGAAGATTGATTTTGAGAAACTCGACCTTCAGCATTGCGAGATTCTCGACATTGAAGGAGGAAGGGCTTACTCAGTCAAGGCCTATTCAAAAGCAATGAAACGCAACATCAAAGTCGTGGTTCATTATCCAGAATCAGGAGGACATAAAATCTATTTCTCCACCGATCTTGACATGTCGGACAAAGACATCATCGAATACTACCGTACACGATTCCAGATTGAGTTTTGCTTTCGGGATTCCAAGCAGTTTACCGGACTCAATGATTGTCAGGCAAGAGACTTGAGGAAACTCGACTTCGCTTTCAATGCTTCACTGGCCTCGGTAAACATCGCAAAGGTCATGCGGCAACGATACTATCCGTCGCTTTCCATCGGACTGCTAAAGGCCTATCTGAGTAATATTTATATGCTCAAAAGATTTTTTAGCAAGTCCGGTCTGAAACCGAACAGAACTTTTAATACTAAACTTATCAAAGAACTCTTTGGCATAGTGGCAGAAGCCGCTTAGCCGATATGTTGAATTTTTAACGGACTATTA
>NZ_QSDP01000228.1:0-1377 GCF_003463685.1 Parabacteroides sp. AM58-2XD | reverse complement strand
CTACGTCAAGGCTGATGAAACCTTTGTCGGCAAGGACAAGAACCAACTGCGTGAATACATTATTTATCTCTCCTTTTACACGATTACGGAAACGGTTGATGGTAATAAATAGTTGCTTTGACATCACTTAGGTACATAACAATCTAGTCCAAAGCAAATTCATGTTTCAGAAATATGTTAAGATACGCTTTTCCTTGGTTTTTATTCTCTATCTTTGCCGTGCAAGATGCTTTGAAAAACAAGTTTCACTGCATTATAGAAGTTAATATTAATACTTGCCACCCTTATTTCGTAAATAAGGGTTCAGGCCCTTTCCAGAAACATATCGGCCGCTTTCTTCGTAATCTTCGTATTCGCCTTGTTCAGTACCGACTGGTCCAGTTGAGCCAGGTAGATACGGGTTGTCTTCTCCGAGGTATGTCCCATAGCCTGGCTGATAACTGCCACCGGGATATTCTGCCGGAGCGCCTCGGTAGCCCATGAATGGCGTGCCACATAGGAGGTCAGCTTCACCGACAGATGCAGGCGCTCACCGATAATCACAAGCAGGCTGTTGTATTTACGGAGCGCGGCTTTATAGGCTTCGTGTCCGTCCTTGCTCGCCGAAAAAATGGGGAAAAGGTAAGGGGAACCTTTCTGCCCATACTTTCTCAAGAGTAACCGCATGGCAGGTGTAATCCCCACCCGTATCAGTGCCCCGGTCTTATGCCGGTAATAAACGATCTCACCGCCCACGATGTTTTTCTTTGTCAGGTAGACAAGGTCCACAAAAGAGATTCCGCAGGCGAGGTAAGAGAAAATAAACAGGTCGAGCGCTTCACGCAGCGAAGGTTCCACCGGATAGTCCGCCTGCATCACTTTATTGACTTCCGCGATCATCAAGCACGTTTGGCCGTTTCCTTCCGTTTGAGATGCAACCCGGCAAAAGGGTCGCAGGCAGGTCCGGGCAATCCTTCCCGTAAAGCGGTATGGCAAAGCGCCCGGAAACTGCTCAGGTAACTGTTCACCGTATTCACCGCCAGCCCTTTGGCGCGCAGCGAACTGCCAAAATCATCCACCATGGCGGCGGTTATATCTGTCCATTGCAGCGAAGCGCCTTTCCAAAAACGGTACAGCCGGTTGCGAACCACGCGGTAGAGATCAGCCGTACTATCTTTTCCCGCCTCCCGCTTCCGAGCGACCTAAAAGTCCATGTAAACGAAAATGTTTTGTGTCATATTTCTTATATCATTATAGAAAAAAACAAATGTACAACAAGTTATACGCTGCAGGGCGACCGCACCAAAATTCCTCTAAAAAGTTTATCATTGCAAAATGAATACCTCTAATTATTTTTCAGAAGTGACAGATCCTCGTGTAACAGGTCGCTGTCTACAT
>NZ_QSDP01000227.1:0-1549 GCF_003463685.1 Parabacteroides sp. AM58-2XD | reverse complement strand
CACGAGATAGCACTACAAAAGCTATACCATTTTAGTTAACTTTGTATTGTATCAAATTCATTATTAACTAATAACGATATAGCTTATGAAAACAGTACGAAGTAACGAATTAAATTTTGATGGACAAAACATTTATGTAGGAATTGATGTCCATTTGAAAAGTTGGTCAGTGGCTATACTGTCGGAGCATTCGGCTCTGAGGAGATTTAGCCAGAACCCGGAACCGGAAGCCTTACACAAGTATTTGGCTAGTAATTATCCCGGCGCAACTTATTTCTCGGTTTACGAAGCAGGTTTCTGCGGCTTCTGGATACATGAGAAATTAACGAGTTTAGGAATTAACAATATAGTTGTGAATCCTGCCGATGTTCCGACAATGAGCAAGGAGAAGCTGCGTAAGACCGATGCGGTGGATTGCAACAAACTTGCCCGTGAGTTACGTTCGGGTTCATTAGAAGGAATATATGTTCCGGGCACAGAAAGCCTGGAAATGCGCTCTTTGATAAGACTGAGAAACTTAATTGTAAAAGACAGCACACGTGCCAAAAACCGCATCAAGTCACTGCTACGTTTTCATGGCGTGGAGATTCCGGAAGAGTTTACCCGCTGCTCAATCGGCTGCTGGTCGAAGCGATTTCTGAATTGGCTACACTCTGTTGAGCTTTCTACGGCATACGGAAAGAAGACACTCGAACTTCACCTGGAACAGTTCGTCCGTTTGCGCAGAATGTTATTGCAGGAAACCCGTGCCATCCGTGATATATCACGTACTGAACCTTTTGAGAAACCCATACGCTTGCTCACATCGGTTCCCGGCATAGGCATTACAACCGCTGCCACCTTGATGGTGGAGCTTGACGATATAGCCCGGTTTAGCAATGCGGAACATCTTGCATCCTTTATTGGTTTGATCCCCATGTGCCACTCCAGTGGTGACAATGATGCAGTTGGGGATATTACGGTTCGTCGGCACTTTATGCTTCGATGCCTGTTGGTTGAAGCTGCGTGGATTGCTATCCGTAAAGACCCGGCCATGACATTGGCTTACGGCGAATATCGTAAACGGATGAATCCCCAGAAATCGATTATTAAGATTGCCCGACGGTTGGTAAACCGAGTATATTTTGTACTTAAACATCAGAAGGAATATGTGCCATGTGTTGTCAAATGATATAAAATCCTATAAGGTAAAACAGCTTTCTTTTGAGAGAAATACTATCATATCATTGCGGCTTTGAAGTCCGCTCAAAATAGTTTGTAACTCTCATTAATGGTTTGACTGATAAAGGAACTTGCAGCCCCTCCAGTGGTGTCTGCTGTGGAAAGTTTGTTTTACCATAGGATTTTGGTTAGGTTTTCTTAGCCATATCAGACAGTATCAGTAATACAAAAGAGAGGCAGATAACTGCCTCCCAAAGTAGCATTACTGCGTACCGTCAGGATGCTTATTGCTGGTAGGTTGCTCCTCAGCAGAGCCTACTTCCTCTTAACATCCTGATACAAAGATAAATTATAAAAGTTAATTAATAATGAATTATCCAACTTTGTT
>NZ_QSDP01000226.1:0-1550 GCF_003463685.1 Parabacteroides sp. AM58-2XD | reverse complement strand
GAATACGAAAAGGTAATCTCTATGAACTTTTCTATATAGATGAATCGGGTGCATGGGCCTCTGCCGGAAAACAAACGGCAGAGCAGGATGAATTATTAATATATAAACAGATCCCCCAAGGTACTTTATACTGGCTACGCAATCATACCAGAGGAAAAGAGGAACGGATATTTACGTATGAGGAGGGGAAACAGGTTTGGTGGTAAAAATAAGTCATAATTATTCAACACAATATTTTCAAAGCTTATAAAGAATGAATATCTTTACGGACAGACTGAAAGATAGAAAATAGTCTGATTAGATAATCTGTAAAACTAACAATTGAAATTGTATAAAGATATGAAAAAGATTTTTGATATCATGACGATTGCAGCTGTAGCCACTACAGCTAGCTGGAATTTCAGCCAAAGTCTAAATGAAGTGGTACTGTCAGACCGGCTAATGTCGAAGCATTAGCTCGTAATTTGTGTTAAACTTATACGAGATTATAAAACACTCCATCCACCATTTTTACTTTTATTATAATGAAATACTTAATACTGTCATTATTAGTCATACTATCTTTTTCATGTTCAATGAAAGAACAAATAGATAATGTAAAGATTATTTCCTTTGATGATGAAACCAATATTGACATCAAAGATAAAATTACATGCAAATTCATTCCTCTTGAAACCACAGACAGTTGTCTATTTGGTGATATCTTTGCGATTAATATTGTTAACGACAAAATATACACCATCAATAGGAAAGGGAATTATCTATTAGTTTTTGATATATCCGGAAAATTCATTACACAAATTGGAAGAAGAGGAAATGGGCCAGGTGAATATATGTCATTAAATAATTTTCATATTGACAAAGAAAAACAAACAATCACCCTGGCAGACTCATATCAAGACAAATTATACCATTACAATTTGAATAATTACAAATACGAAAATGGGCAAACAACATTCTATTTTTCTGATTGTTGTTGGTTACCTGACGGAAATATTGCCTGGGCATTCCATGGAGGATACAATACAGGAAAAAGAGATCCACATTACATAAAAATAACGGATTCTCAACTAAATACTATAAAACTTTTATACCCTACAAATTTCACACCGGAATCTCCAATGGTTCCTGGAAGACTCTTCTATACATTCAATCAAAAATGTTATCTCAATATCCCTTATATACCAACAATATATGAAGTAACATCTGAAAAATTAATACCGACATACCAAATAGAACTCGAAAAACAAAAATTTGCATCACCGGAATGGTTAAAAGAAAATGCAGAAAAGAACCTTTATGGCACAATATCCCAAACTAATTACATTTCTGGTCAACAAATTCAAGAAACAGACGACTATATTTGTATTGAATATTACGCCAAAGGTTTGAATTCGCACATCGGATTTTATAACAAGAAGACCGGCGAATCTTTTAAATACAAAAAATCAGATTTTATAAAACAGACAGGATTAACTGGTTTTTTTCAACTTAAAGGAACATATGAGAATTACTTCATATTTACAATGCTACCTGATGCATTAAAAAAC
>NZ_QSDP01000225.1:0-1564 GCF_003463685.1 Parabacteroides sp. AM58-2XD | reverse complement strand
TTTACATCCGTACCGACGGAACCACCACCCACCCTCGCCTACTTGGTGAGGTGGGTGCCCATGTAAAAGGCCTGAACCATTGCTCCATCGGTATCTGCTACGAGGGCGGCTCGACCCCGATGGGCATCCTGCCGATACCCGTACGCCCCGCCAACGCGAACGGCTGGAAGAATTGCTGATGATCCTCCGCCAACTCTACCCGCAAGCCCTCATCACCAGCCATAACCACCTCACCCCACATGCACCCAAGGCATGTCCTTGTTTTGATGCCGAATGGGAGTACAGATGGATCTGACGGTGTCTTACCGGCACGCAAACAGTATGAATCGATTCATGTGGATTGTGCTGTTTGCGTGCTTTTATTTTCTGCTTCCGGTTGAAACAATAGTCAACTTATTCACTTTTAAAAGTAATTCCTTCAGAAGCATTATGAATAAATTCAAACTCTAACGTCCGTGCTAACCCTTCTCCCAAGGTATAAGGAGCTTTGAATCCGGACTCCTGTACTTTGGTTGCATCAAACTGTGTTGTGGCACAGAATTTTTTTACGCGGACAGAGCTTACAGTCAATTTCTTCCGGGTCAGGAAAGCCAGGACATCGAAGCAATATCCTCCCATCATTCCCAACCAAAGCGGAAAATGAGTGCTTACGTTTATTTCATATTACAAATATAGTAACTATGTATTTTTTTTCACTTCGTATGGCTATTTCCTATATTTGAGAAAACCTTTATAGGCAAATATAAACATAAAATAAGCAGCAGGTATTCGTTTTACACCTTCCACTTTGCGAAGTATATACCATTGTTTTTTAAACATCTCAAACTTATTTCCCGAACGAGAATTCTTCGCCTCCCTATAAAGAGCATGTACCTTACCTGTATTATATGCTTTATGCCCTTTTCGCAATATCTCTAGCCAAAAAGCATAATCCTCTTTGGGGATAGTTTAAAACAACTCCTTCCTATCAAATCCTTATGTAGTAAAACCGTCAAACAAGGAATTTCACAGCTCTCTAATGTATCCCAAAATGATGAAATTCGTTTACCGCGAATTATTCGTTGATTTCGCTTTCCGTCCCATGTTATTTTTTCGTAATCAGAATAAACAAACCCATAGTGTCCTATTTCCATATAACTTATTTGTTCTTCCAATTTCATGGGAAACCAAATATCATCACTATCCAAGAAAGCAACAAACTCTCCTTGTGCTTGTTCCAGTCCGATATTTCGTGGATGTGAAGGACTACAGGAAGGATGGTCAGTTTTAAAATATTTAATCCTAGAATCGTGATTCACATATGTTCGAATAATTTCTGCAGATAGGTCTGTTGAACAATCATCTACAATCAACATTTCCCAATGCGGATAAGTTTGAGCTAAAACAGATTCAATTGTTTGTTTGATAGTTCTTTCTGAATTGTAGCAGGGAGTTATAATGCTAATTAATACTTTTATATTATTCATGCAAATAGAGAAAGGAAGTTTAATATTGTCATACTAAAATAATCACAATTCAAAAGAAGATTTAAAAGGTAAAATAGAATCTAATATTTTTGTTAATT
>NZ_QSDP01000224.1:0-1581 GCF_003463685.1 Parabacteroides sp. AM58-2XD | reverse complement strand
GATAAAACAAGAAGAATACGACCAGCAGACTATAAATGACACTTATAGGACAAACAACAAACACCAACAAGACGACGCTAAGCAACAAGCTGACTTGCAACAACTAAATGCAAATTTCCTGATTACACAGATAGATGCAGCTTTTCAAGTATGGCAAAGACCCTGGAACAAACATCTTTCTTTTGATGAGTTTTGCGAATGGATACTCCCCTACCGGATTGGAAGCGAATTGCCGGAGATATGGAGGGAAGAATACTATAATGCCTTTGCCGGATTATTAACGGATAGCATATTGACTGCCCGCGATGCCTGTATTGCCATCAACAATGAACTGATTAAATTACCGATCCATGTCTTTAACGATTTCCCAAAACCGGCGGACATAAAACCCAGTAGCCTTATCCATATAAAATTCGGTTTATGCGGGGACTATACCAATCTGGCAATATATGCCATGCGTTCAATCGGGATACCTGTTACGACAGGAAATATTCCGCATTGGGGACATAGCAATAATAGCCACGCGTTCAACCTTCTATATGGCGAAGACGGAAACTATTATGATTTTGCTGGAGGTGAGCACCATCCGGGAGATCATCTCAAACATTTTGATGGCATACCGAAAGTATATCAGAAAACATTTTCCGTACAACAGACCTCTTTAGTGATGACAAATACATCTAAAGAAGAACTTCCTGCATTCTTCAAAAATCCTTTCATGAAAGATATTACGGAGCATTTTCCTGCTATTCATCCGCAGACCGTATCCGTTCCATTGAATAGAACCTGCAACAATAAATATGCCTATCTATGCGTATTTGATCCGCAAGGGTGGTTCCCGGTAGATTGGGGAAAGATATCCGATAAGAAAGTGACATTCAACCATATCGGTCCTGATATTATCTATCAGGTCAACAGTTATGAGGATAACTCTTTGCAACCGTTAAGTTCTCCCTTTGTCGTCGATTCCACCGGAAAGGTTACTATTTTCGAATGCCGGAGAGAAAAAGAAGACCTGTACCTCGAACGCAAATACCGCGAACCCAAACATCTCGAAGCCATACCTCCGGCATTCGTCGGTGGCAGATTCCAGGGGTCGGATTATGTGGATTTCCGGATAGCGGAAGATTTATATACGTTCACAGAAGCTCCAAGTTTCAAGTATACCACTATCGAGGTGAATCCTAAAAAGAGTTACAAATATTACAGATACCAGTCTTCTCCCAATCTACGGGGAAATATGGCTGAACTGGAATTTTACGATACAAATAGTCAGCAAATACTAAAAGGGGAAATTATCGGAACAGACAACACCAGCATCTACAACCCGCATGCAACCAAATATAATGTATTCGACGGAGACCCTCTCACCTTCTTCCACACACGCGACAGCATGAGTTGGGCAGGTCTGGCATTACCCAAGCCGACACATATAAACAAAATACGCTATATCATTCGGAATGATGACAACGGAATACGAAAAGGTAATCTCTATGAACTTTTCTATATAGATGAATCGGGTGCATGGGCCTCTGCCGGAAAACAAACGGCAGAGCAGGATGAATTATTAATATATAAACA
>NZ_QSDP01000223.1:0-1618 GCF_003463685.1 Parabacteroides sp. AM58-2XD | reverse complement strand
GCTGACTGCCTTGTCCTCGATGATGATTGTGTCACGTTTCATGGCTTTTCTTTTTAGATGGTGCAACCTGCAAATTCCTCGACGCCGTTCAATCTTGCGGCAAGGTTCTCCATGTCCTGATTGAGCTTCTCTTTGGTTATCTTTGCGTAAATCTGCGTCGTCTTTATGCTCTTGTGTCCGAGCATGGAGCTGACCGTTTCGATGGGAACACCGTTGGAGAGGAATATCGTCGTGGCTGCCGTGTGGCGGCTCTGATGCCACGTGATATGCTTGGTGATGCCGCAACGCTTGGCGACGGCACGGATACCGGCAAGGCACGTGTTATAATGCGGAACGGGAAATATCCTGCCGTCCCCGCACAGTCCCCGGTATTTGCCGATTATGCGGTTGGCGATGTCGAGCAGGCGGATGTTGGACACCACGCCCGTTTTCTGGCGGTTGATGTTTATCCACTCGTGTTCGTCGAAGTAGGTGCGGATATTCTCTTCCGTAAGGTTGCGCATATCCGCGAACGACAGCCCCGTGAAGGCGCAGAACAGGTAGAGGTCGCGGTACAATTCCTGTTTGGCGTTTTTCAGTTTCCCCTCCATCAGCAGGCGGATCTCATCTTTGGTCAGGAAACTGCGTGTTGTTTCCTCCTTCTTGATTTCATACTCGCGGAACGGGTCGCGCGTCAGCCACTCGTTGTTGATGGCGATGAATACCATCGTCCGTAACGGGCAGACGTACAGCCACACGGTATTGGTGCAGCAGTGCTTGTCCGTGCGCAGGAACATCTCGAAGTCGGAGATGAAAGCCGGGGTAAGCTCTTTTAGGGCGATGTCCTTCACATGGTAGCGGATGTCGAGGAACTCTTGCATGTGCTTGTAAACGGTGCGGTACTTCAGCAGCGTGCCTTTGGCTTTCATGCCTGCCTCCACCTGCTTCTCGTAGTCCTCGTTGTGCTGGCGGAACACCTGCATCAGCGTGTGGTAGCGGTGTTCCAGTCCGAGAAAGGCGTTCTTCACCTTCTCCGCCGTGACGAAGTTGTCACGCTCCATGATTTCCTGATAATGCCTGTTGATGCGTACCCGCATCTTGTCAAGCATACGGTTCGTTTCGAGTGCCGCCGTGCTTCTGCCCGTGACACGTCCACCTTTGGTGTCCCACAGTTTCGGATCGACAGTCAGTTTGCAGCTGAACTGTGTCTGGCTGCCGTCCACCGTGATGCGTCCCATGACGGGAACTGTCCCGTCCTTTTTCACTACCTGACGCTTGAGGTAGTAGATTACTGAAAATGTACTCTTCATTGTCCTTAATTTTTGGGTTTCAAAATTAGTTGGTGAAGAGTCCGGTGTTGGTACGCAAAACGGGGAGGAACGGCGCAATCTTTTTCCGTAACCTGATTTTTCGCATGAGTTATGGATAACTCACTATTCCTTAGAGCCTTGTTTCGCTATTCGTACCCGTTTGTCGCATTTTCGGGCATGGTTACGAACAAGTAACGTAGCGGCGTCAGGATTTGGCTTCGGCAGGGATTGTAATGGCTTCACGGATTATCGCCACTTCAACCAAAACCCTTGTAACTCAATTCTATCACTATATCTTTCCGCATTTCACTTTTTTGTAGTAACTTTGC
>NZ_QSDP01000222.1:0-1628 GCF_003463685.1 Parabacteroides sp. AM58-2XD | reverse complement strand
ATATAAAATAAGAATTAACTACTGATAAACATGAAACTGTTATACTTAATATAACTATTGAGAATTGACTTGATAAATAAACGCATATAGGCATAATTACAAATTGAATAATTGTCCATAAAACGCATATAGGCATAATTACAAATTGAATAATTGTCCATATAAAAGACATATCAGTTCGTCCTAATGCACCTGTAATAACCGAAGAAAAATTCACTAAAGATGCGAAAGCCCCATATATAGTCAATAAAGATAATAAATTAGCTACTCCTACAAATGATTCATCATATAATATCAATACAATAGAGTGCGAATACAAAAGGATAAAACAATATATTGGAAAAATTATATATGCTAAAACGGATTGTAATCTACCAAACCACATGATTAAAGTATCTCTATTGTCTTGCATTTTTGCAAAAGTTGGAAATGCAACTCTATTAACAACAGAATTCACCAAAGAGAACAACCTAATAATCAAATCCTTAGCCAAACTATAAATACCTAATGTTTCCATTCCAAATAGTCTTCCGATAAGAAGAATATCAAATTTACCTGAAAAATAATCCAAAATACCAGCCCCTGACTGATAAAGTCCTATCTTCAAGAAAGGTTTTACCTCTTGAAAAGAAAAATGAAAAAGTAATGGGGCTTTTTTAAAAGTTGTTATTAGACTACCAATATGCAATATTGCGGATTGTAAAAGAGCTGAATAAATAAGACTATATACCCCAAATCCGGTTATGGCCAACACAACAGATATAATAAGTGAAGTTATCACTGCTATGCTTGTAAGAATGGACATAAAACGAAAATCAAAACATTTTTCTCGTAGAGTACCATATAACTTACCAGAAGCAACTATGACTAATTCTAATCCCATCAAAGGTATTAATTTGTTCAAAATTGGTTGTGCATAATACTGAGCCACTAATGGTGTACACAAACATAATATTATATATAATACAATAGAGAGTAATGAGAAACTCCAATATAAGCTAGAGAAATCATTTTGTGTAACATTTTGCTTATGCATAAGAGCTACTCCCATTCCTAACTCTGAAAACAAACTAGTAAACCCTAAAACGAGAAGTATGATTGCCATAAGCCCATAATCCTCTGTAGACAAAAATCTAGTAAGTACTACTATCTTTAAAATTTGTACTAGGGAAGAAACTATCATTGAAAATGTTGTCCATTTCACACCTCCCACAATTGTTGCTGTTTTCAAATCTTTAGATGATTGTATCTCTACCATTTATATCTTCTTATGAAAAATACATTTTTATAGCACACATGAGCGATGATGCCTGTATCTTCTCTATAGGCGTCCCCGATATAACAATTTTTCTTATAACATTCGCCAATTCTATATCATTAATTAAACCATATTGACATAGTATATTATTTATAAATACTTCTAAATCTTTGTTAGATGCAAAATAATACCCGATAGGGTTCATATGCTTATTGGTTGGTTGCTTTCCTATTTTATTTTTTAATAAATCAAATATTTTCCTGGAAGTATCCTAATAGGTATACGACGATTAGCAATATTAATCATTGGTTCTTTAATAGAAGCTTTTATAGTTTCCCATATATAATCTGCAGCCTTAGGATACTTAGTT
>NZ_QSDP01000221.1:0-1634 GCF_003463685.1 Parabacteroides sp. AM58-2XD | reverse complement strand
TGTAGACAGCGACCTGTTACACGAGGATCTGTCACTTCTGAAAAATAATTAGAGGTATTCATTTTGCAATGATAAACTTTTTAGAGGAATTTTGGTGCGGTCGCCCTGGGGATTATCCTGGTTTTTACAGTTAATTTATGCTGCTGCGGGAGAAGGCCAGATGCCTGTGACCTGCGGTGTAGAGGGTGCCTTCTTTTTCGTAAGGGATTTTACGCAGCATTATTTTCCAGATGTAATCGTAGAGTGATATAATCGGTGGGTTTATAGGGTTGTTTTTAATTTGCTTAGGTACAAATGTTGTTCTTCTATGTCGTAAGAGACGGCATATAGGTTTTCCTCATGGCTGTCTGTTACCAGGTAGACGACGGGGTTTTTTATCCGGAGGCAGGAGAGTAGCTTTCCGCTTTTGTCGAAGACTAATATTCCGTTTTCTTTCATCTGTTTTTCCGACAGGTATTGGCTGAAGGCGTAAATATGTTCTTTGCCGGCTGTGATGCATCCGAATCCCTCGTGGTGAAGGCTATCAAATTCGATGCGGTTGTTTACCCTTTGATACAGGAAGTCGGACGTTTGCTTTTCCCATTGTTTGGTCAAGCGCTCGTTTTCGTAAGAATAGGAGGCGATGTAACCGAAATAGGTGCTGGCGTATATGAACTGGTTGTCGTGCCGGGCCAGGTGTCCCTGAAAATAGTCGAGGTATTCCTGGTATTGATATTCCGTGCCGGCAACGGGATAATTTCCAAAGAAGTTGATTTCTTTGCTTTGCTTGTCTTTGTCGAAAACACTTAATAGCCCTTTGAGATAAGGGCCGAGACCGACAAACAATTTATCGCCTACCTTGAACGCTTCGCTGGGGGAGAATTTACCTAACCGCAGGCGGGTGAAATCGGCAATCGACATTTCTCCGCGGTCTACAGCGAGTTCGTAATAGACGTTGTTGGCCGGGTTCAGATATTCGAGTCGGGCCTGTAAATTCTTGTCGGGAGATATGACGATGGCGGTGTCTTTCTTCTTTAGCGTATACTGGTTCATTTCTTTGCCTGTAGTCTGAAAGATACGGATGGAGGAGGCATCCTGCGAGTTCAGCAGGCAGAGTAATGTATCGTTCAGCAGATGCAGAGGAGGAGCGAACAGGTCCGGGAGATCGGCCAATACCTCTTCTTCGATTGAGATTTGTGGGACTGCGTATGGGTTGATCTTTTCTAATCTCACTTCCGGCCCTGAGCAACTGCCGGCCAATAAACCTGCGAATAGAACAGATAAAATGTTTCTTTTAGCCATCTTTCTTTGATTTTTAATCCGGGACTAAAGATACGAAAAGTAAATCAAAGGGCAGGTCAATTGCATTGGAATAATTTGTCAATAATGAATCAATGTGTCGGTATGACAATGGGGATGTTATAGGTTCAAATATTATCAAAATTGAGCTATCTAATTATAAACTGGTTGTAACTGGCTCCCCTCTGGAGAGGGGGAAGGGGGTGTGTCATATCTTCACATATATAACTTGTCTTATCACAACCAATTAGCCATTACAGGTTTATTTGCCGTCTGCTTCAGCTGACGGTTTACAAGTTGTTTCTCTCTTTTGGCTTCAGCCACATTTCTCTTAGATATAGACCTGTAAAAAATGT
>NZ_QSDP01000220.1:0-1662 GCF_003463685.1 Parabacteroides sp. AM58-2XD | reverse complement strand
TAACCTGTAGGTCAGAAATAATATTCGCTTTGCTCATGGCGCTGATATTTTCGCTATCGGAAGAAAGACCTGCCCATGCAACAACTGTGATCTGTTTTGAACCCGGACAACTGATCTCAACCGTTTTTGCCTGTAACAAATAAGTTTTGTCAAGAGACACTTGTGTGTAGTAGTCACCATTCTGATCAAAAACGAACAGAGTAGTCTGGTCTACGTCACCCTTAACAGTAATATCTTTGTTATCGGAATAAGCTTTCAGTACAACAGAGAAAGGAGCCTCGGTCTGAGAATCAGCGTTTTCAATTACGCCTTCGTCAATACCTGAGTAAGAAGAATCGCTATCAGCGGAACAGCTAGTGAAAGAAATTGCTGCAATCAGTGTGCAAACAATAAACAAACAATTTGTGAAAATTCTACCCTTTTTCATGACCTTAATTTTTTATATGCTTAAATTACCCTATACTGTCCAAGAGATTTTCTATCCGGTTAAGACCCTCATCAAAACCTTTTGTCTCTCGTTGACATTGCAAATATAGATACAAAAATGATATGATTATCAAATACATTGACAATAAAAGTTAAAACAATCAAGAAAGTTGCTGAAAGTATCACATTGGGTGGTGTAAAACTCTCAAAAGGCGGTAAAAGAGTCATTTTATACTCTTAAAATGAAAATGTATTTGATTAAAATATATTGGATGGCGTGATATGAATACATATTATATGATAGAAATACAACCTGTGTGGGGCGGGGATTTGTTGATTTGGCGATGGCGTTGTTGGTTTTTCTATATAATAATGTGTACATCTGTTTTTTTTGTGGGGAAGATATTTCTATTATTATCAGATATGAGCTATTTAACTATCAACTGGTTGTAACTGACTCCCCTCTAGAGAGGGGGAAGGGGGTGTGTCATATTCCCGCCTATACAACCTTCATAATCAGAGTTACTTAACTATTACAGGTTCATTTGCCGTCTGCTTCAGCTGACGGTTTACAAATTGTTTCTCTCTTTTGGCTTCAGCCACATTTCTTTTAGATAGAGATCTGTAAAAAATGTGACTAAAGTCCGGAGAAATAGATAATTTACCAATCCGTCAGCTGAAGCAAACGGCAAATAAACCTGTAACAAGGTCTGTTTTATTGACTGGCTTTAACACACCCCCTACCCCCTCTCAAGAGGGGAGTCAGTTACAACCGGTCACCATAGCAACACACTAAATAGTTCAATTATTTCTAATATCTCTTCTTTAGGTGGGGGTGGATTGAATGATATGGATTGGTTATTTTACGAAGGGTGGTAAATGTGTCATATATGATGTATTTGCCACTGATATTGATGTGAATATTGTAAATCAATGCTTTTGATATGTAAATTAACATATGTATTACTATCATAAAAGGCGGTAAAGCTATCACGGTGAATCGCATATATGAAAAAAAAGCGGCGCACACGCGGAACAATCCGGATGTACGCCTTTATGCATATAAAAAATTGAGGGTCAAATTTTAACCAATTGTAACATGTGTGATAACTGTACCCCAGTCAGCAACAACAATATTGCAATTATTTTTTGAGAGGTCAAAAGTAATTTCTGACTGTTCTCCTTCGTTTACAGACACTTTCTCTGAATTTTTGACATTTTTTGAAGAAAGGATCA